>JBOFLH010000312.1:0-2172 GCA_051657765.1 Nocardioides sp.
TCAGGAAGCCTGGCCGGTCCGATATCCTCGACCAGTCGCGGTCGTCCAGGCCGTGTCGAGCGCCTGTAGCTCAACGGATAGAGCATCTGACTACGGATCAGAAGGTTTGGGGTTCGAATCCCTACAGGCGCGCCACCCACAACCGGCCCTGACCTGGGCAGACGCGCTCATCACGCCCTTCGCTACCGGTGCGGCCGTATGCGGACCAATGCGGGCTCTTGCGGCTGGCCGTGTCGAATACGTGTCGAAGTTGGCGACTGCGGAGCCCAGCAGGTCTGGCTCGCCCGGCAGCTACCCATCCGGACTGTGGAGATATGTAGGAGTACACACGATGGCGCTACTGAACACGGCGATCCAGGCCGCGCTTGGTGAGTCGGCGAAGCTTGATCACGCCATGATCCTTCGCGCTGTCGAGGATCAGGTCTCCGAAAGTGACCGGCTCGACTGGAAGGGCGGGCCGTACGCGGGTGAGGACGCCGCGGCCGAGTTCGCGAAGGACGTTGCTGCCTTGGCCAACACTCGAGTCGACCTCGTGCGTACCGACGACCGTCCGTTCGCGATCAGTACACCTGGCCGGCTCGGCAACGGATGGCTAACCGATCCGGAACAACCGCAATGGTCCCGAGACGTCCGCCGATTCGTACCGGTCGACATTACGCTCGACTCGGTCGCGAGCCCGCACGAGCGACGGTGGGCTGCTCATGCGATCGCGGAAGACGTCCTCAGCCAGTTCGGTATGACTCCCCAGGACATCGGCTGGCAGTCTCCGGTCCTGCACTGACCGGCAGAAGCCTGCCCGATCCTGCCCTCCATGGAATGTCGGTGCCGCATGTCAGCGTTATCTGTCATGATCGAGAGAACGGAAAGGGGACGCTGACATGACCACGACAGCTACCGTTCAGACCCCGAGTGAAGAGGACCTGACCAAACAGCGAAGCGAACTCCTCGATGAGGCGCAGCTGACCGAAGTCGAGCTGCGGACTCGCGCGGAGGTGTACCAGCTGAGCCCGCGACAGTCCGAGATCCTTACAAGGTTGGAAGAGATTGCCTACCTACTAGGCGAGTAGGCAACACACATCTCGGCATGGAGCAGACTCTCGAAGTAGCGGCCCAGGCCTTCGCCGACGAGCTGACGCAGACCTTCCGGGGCGTACTGGGAAGTTCTGCCTGCACGTTCGTGGCGGAGGCCGGTCCCACACGTGCCGACAGCGGTGAGACACGCATCGTTGTCCGGACAAGCGACCAAAAGCCCGTCAGGCTGACCATCGACGCCACAGCGGCACTCGACCTGGAAGTGACCTTCCGATGCACCTGGGACCACAGAGGGACGTATTTGGCGGTCAAGAAGTCTAGTTGGAAAGTCATACCTGCCGGCTTTACCGAGCCGTTGCTCAGATACGAGTTCGACTCAAGCCAGGGCGGCCTCCCGGCCGCGCACCTGCATATCCATGGCCACCGCGACGAGTTCGTCTACTTGCTCTTCAGAAGTACACAGCGCTCCAAACAGAAGAGTCGCGCCAAGGTAGTTGCCGGCGACATAAGCAGCAAGGCATACCCGCGTTTGTCGAACCTTCATTTTCCGCTCGGCGGCACCCGAATGCGGCCCTGCATCGAAGACCTCCTCCAGTTCTTGATCGTGGAGTTTGGCATCGATGCCGTTGACGGTCATCAAGACGTGATCGAGCGAGGCCGCGAGGAGTGGCGTCGACGCCAGATCCGCGTGTGCGTTCGCGACGCCCCGGAAGAGGCAGTTCGGGTCCTAGAGGAACTGGGCTACTCGGTTGACGAACCTAATGACGGTGCAAGCGCAAGTAGACGCGAAAAACTCATTGCACCGTAACTGGTGCCCGTCCATGCATGGCTGGCGCGGGCAGAGCCGGGCCGCCAGCAGACATCACTCGGACCAGCTCAGCACCTTATCTACCCGAACAAGGTCGGCGTCCTCGTGGCCGTCGACGCACTTGGCGTAGGTCTTGAGGAGCACGTCAACGCTGTGGCCGGCCCACTCGGCCACTCGCATGGGGCTCACGCCGGCGTTGAGCCAGGTGGAGACCGCTGCGTGGCGGAGATCGTAGGGTCGCCGTGCCAAGAGGGAGCCTTCTTGTTCGGCGGTGAGCGCGATGCGACGGGCGCGGTCCCAGACCCTGCGGTAGACGATCCCGGAGATCGGGT
>JBOFLH010000313.1:0-7498 GCA_051657765.1 Nocardioides sp.
TTGCTGGTCGACGAGGCGGCGACGAGCGCATTGCCGCGTGCCTGGTGCGAGCTGACACTCGGGCCGACGTCAACAACCTGGTCAAGCGCACACTCGACGTCCGCAAGTGCTCGTTCTTGTCGATGGAGCGTGCGGTGGCCGGGTCTGCGATGGCCTACGGCGGAATCACACCGGTAGGGCTGCCGGCCGACTGGCGGATCCTGATCGATAGTCGGGTCCTGGACATCGCGGTGGCGATCATCGGCTCGGGGGTACGTCGCTCGAAACTCCTCGTCCCGGGCCCGTTGCTCGGCGAGTTGCCAGGCGCCGAGGTTGTCCATGGCTTAGCCCTGGCACCCAGGGCCTGATTACGCCACCTACTCCCACGCAGCCAGGGCCACCGTTGGTGTTCGCGGCGCCACCGACGGACAGTCAAGCGACTAGCATTGCCTCTGGCGGTATGTCGTCACCGTTCTCGCAGCACATGGCTTTACCGTGGGTAGCGGCTATGAACTTCACCGTCGACTCCCCGCCCCGAGGCACCCTCCTGCCCGCCCGGCAACCTCATCGAGCCGACATTCAGGGGCTACGGGCGATCGCGGTGTTGATCGTGATCGGCGCGCACGCCGGGCTGTCCCCATTGACCGGCGGCTTTGTCGGTGTCGATGTCTTCTTCGTGGTCTCCGGGTTCCTGATTTCCCGTTTGCTGTTTCTTGAGGCGAGCCGGACCGGCACGATCAGCTTGCGTTCGTTCTACGCCCGTCGGGCTCGACGCATCCTGCCCGCGGCCACGGTAGTCAGCATGGTTACCTTGCTCGGGTCACTGATCTGGTTGACCGCCCGTCAGGCGCTCGATGTGGTGTACGACGTGGCCTGGGCGACCTTCTTCGGCGCCAACTTCCGCTTCGGGCAGCGCGAGGTGGACTACTTCGCGCAGGATCTGGGCCCATCGCCGATCCAGCACTACTGGTCGCTGTCGGTTGAGGAGCAGTTCTACCTAATATGGCCGCTCATCTTGGTGGGCTGCCTGGGCTGGACCAGACGTAAGCACGCCCCGGAGAACCACCGCGGTCGGCTGCCTAGGATTGCGCTGATCGTGGCCCTGACCGCACTAACCATCGCGTCGTTCGGCTATGCCACGGTGCTCACGCACACCTCCCCGATAGCGGCCTACTTCTCAACGGCGGCGAGGGCCTGGGAACTCGGCGTCGGCGCCATCGTGGCCCTCATCGCACCCTCGATCGCTCAGCTCATGAGCGGCCGCCCGCGCAGCCTGCTGGCCGCGACCGGACTCGGCCTGATCGCAGTGTCTTGCATCGAGTTCGGGGCGAGCACCCCGTTCCCCGGGTCAGCGGCCTTGCTGCCGGTCATCGGGGCGGCTCTGGTTCTGGTGGCCGGCACCTACCCGGGTCCGGCCGACGCCCCAGGTCAGCGATCCGTGGTGGTTCGATCATTGGGCTGGTCGCCGCTCCAGGTCGTCGGCGACTGGTCCTACTCGCTGTATCTGTGGCATTGGCCGGTGCTGATCCTGGCCCGCCAAGGCCTGGGCCGCGATCTGAAACCGGTGGAAACGGCGCTCGCTTTGGTCGCCATCTTCGGGCTGTCGGCGGCCACCTACTGGTGGGTGGAGACACCATTTCGCGAGGGACGGGTGCCTATCGTTGATCGACCGGCCGTTCTTTACCCAGCGGTGATCGCCGTGGTCATCGTCGCCTGCCTCGGCGCAGGTGGCTATGCGTCCTGGTCCGGTAGCGAGCGCGGCAACAACCCGGCGATCACCTTGGCAGACTATCCGGAGGCGACTAGGCAAGCAACGGCGTCGGACGGCCCGGAGCCGGGCCCGTCCAAGCCAGCCCCGGCCAAGCCGACCCCGGCTAAGCCGACCCCGGCCAAACCGGCCCCGCTACAACCGGTGGACCAGGCAACCGCACTGGTCAAGGCCTCGGCAATCGCCGCGCGTCAGGGACGAGCCATTCCGAGCGACCTCACCCCCGACCTGTTCGACCTATCCTCCAGCATTGTCAGTGTCGGCGCCTGTGACTACTCTCGCGCTTTCACCACGCTGTGCCCGCGTGGCGACCCGGATGCCGACCGGACGCTGGTAGTGATCGGCGACTCACACGCCCGGGCGTGGATTCCGGCCTTCGACATCATCGGGGCGAAGGGCAAGTGGACGACCTACTACCTCACGCGCCCCGGTTGCACGGCAGCCCGGGTATCGGTCAGCGATCGGTCCGGCGCCTTGGACAACCGCTGCACGGAATTCCACGACTGGACCCTCACGCAACTGCGCCGTGTCAAGCCGGACCTGATCATCGTGGCCACCGCGCCAGCCAACAACGGGGTCTATCTCAACGACAAGCGAGTCACAGACCTGGACCAAGTGGCGACCGAGATGGCGGCGGGCTACGACCAGCTGTTCGCCCGACTTGCCCCACTGGCCAACCAGACGGTGTTGATCCGCGACGTGCCACGCGCTAGCGAAAACATTGCCGAGTGTCTGGGGAGCCGAGGAAGCGATCTCGGCGATTGCCTCGTGACGCCGGTGCCGTACTCCACCAGGTTGGCCGACGTTTCGGTGCGGGCCGCACGCCGGGCCCGAGTCGAGGTGGTGGATTCCACCGGGTGGTTCTGCTGGCAGAAGATCTGTCCACCGGTGATCGGCTCCACGATTCCGATGCGAGACTCCCAACACATGAGAGCCGCCTACAGCCGCCAGTTGGCCGAGCCGCTAGGTCGGGCGCTTAGCTTGTGGCCCTCGTGAGCCCGCGGTGAAGCTCTCGATGCCACTGGCGTATGCCGGGAACCCGCGGACCACCGCGGACCGGGTCGTCACCCTGGAGCGCGCCGGGCTGGACATGATCTGGGTTGCCGAACCCTATGGTTTCGACTCCCCCACGCTGATGGGCTATCTCGCCGCGAAGACCGAAAGCGTGCAGATCGGCGCGGGCATTCTGAACATCTTCTCGCGAACACCAGGCGCCCTGCTGCAAACCGCCGCGGGGCTCGATCATGTCTCTGGTGGTCGCGCGGTGCTGGGCCTCGGCGCGTCCGGCCCTCAGGTAATCGAGGGGTTTCACGGCGTCCCGTTCGATCGGCCGGTGGCCCGCACCCGTGAGATCGTCGAGATCATTCGCCGCGGCCTCCGACGCGAGAATCTGGTCAGCGACGGCATCTACACCCTGCCCCTGCCCGCCGATCAGGGCACCGGTCTGGGTAAGCCAATGAAGCTACTCAACACTCCGGAACGCTCGGCTATCTCGATCTTCGTCGCCGCCCTGGGCGCCACCAGCGTGGAGTCCGCGGCGGAATACGCTGACGGCTGGTTGCCTTTTCTGTTCCACCCCGAGAAAGCGTTCTCGGTTTGGGGCGAGGCGTTGGCGCGGGCCGCGAGGAGGCGCTCCCCAGAGCTGGCACCGCTGGAAGTGTCCGCTGGTGGCCTGGTGGCGATCGGCACCGACGTCAAGGCGGCCCTCGATGCGATGCGCCCAACCTATGCCCTCTATGTCGGCGGCATGGGCGCCCGAGGTAAGAACTTCTACCACGACCTCGCCTGCGCCTATGGCTACGCGGACGCGGCCCGCGAGATCCAGGACCTCTATCTGGATGGCAAACACCGGGCGGCGGCCGCTCGTGTCCCGGTCGATTGGCTAGAGGCCGGCAATTTGGTTGGACCCGCCGGCTATGTCCGAGAACGCATCAGCGCCTTCGCCGAAGCCGGTGTCACCAATCTGCAGGTCAGCCCGCTGGCGGCCGAGGCCGGCGGTGATCCGGTGGCGACGATCGCTCAGGTCAAGGAGTGGATCTCCTAGCGGATTCCCAGCTTCTTGCACCGCGCCAGGGTGTCCTCATCGCAGATCTCCTCGATACTGTGCAGGCCATCTCGGACCACGGTATCGGTCAGGTTGTCCACAGTCACCCCGCGCGGCTTGAAGATAAACGAGGCCACGCCCTCGAACGGCGTACTTCCGGAAACCTCGCCCCCGGTAACCAGCACGACCGCGATATCGGCTGCCCGCTGAGCTTCGGCAGCGATCGGCTTGTACACAGTCATCCCTTGCTCGCCACGAACAATGCGCCGCAGGGCGGTCAATTCCGCGTCCTGGCCGGTCAGGAACGGCAGGCGATCACGGCCAATACCGGCGCCTCGTAACGCGGCGACAATCCCGGTGGCCTGCTCGTCATTTGCCGCGACGATGGCATCGATCTCCCCGATCGACTTCGTCTTCAGCTGTGCGGTGACCCAGGCGCCCGCCTCGTCACCTCCCCAGGTCCGTGGATCGAACTCGGCGATGACCTCGATCCTGGAGCGCTTGAGGACAGCTGTCCGGGCCCGCTTGATCACCGCCGAATTCGCGTCGGTCTGCGCACCGTTGACTACCAGGATCGAGCCCTTGCCACGCAGCGCCCGTACTGTCGCCTTGGCCTGAATAGTGCCGGTGCCCGCGGCATCATAGGACACAAAGTAGTCGGCGCCGGCGATGAATCGGTCGTAGGCCACCACCGGCACAGACCCGGCGCGGGCGAGGAGCTCCTCGGCCTTCTTGGAGTCCACCGGGTTGAGGACCACGACATCGGCACCGTCAGCCAGCACCTTGGCGAACTGGGTTGCCTGCACCGCCGAATCGCGCCGGGCGTTGTAAGTCACATAGGTGCAGCCCCGACAGGTCCGCTTGACCTGCTTGCGAAATGCGGGTTCGTCGAAGTTCACCCACCGTTCAGCACTGTCGCTGGCCAGTAGGAAGGCGATCAGCGTGGGATCCTCCTTCTGGCAGCTGGTGAGACCGCCGCACACGACAGCGGCCGCGATCAACGCAATCAGCACCCGACGGGTGGGGTCAGCTAGCAGGCCAGGCATCCCCGATATCGTGCCATGCCGGTCCGCCCATGCCGACCCCCGCCCGAGCTTGGCCAACCCGGAGCGCACGGACCGGCCGACTATTCCCACTCGATGGTGCCCGGGGGCTTGGAGGTGATGTCGAGAATGACCCGATTAACCTCGGATACCTCGTTGGTGATCCGGGTCGAGATTCGCTCGAGCACGTCGTACGGCAAGCGCGCCCAGTCGGCGGTCATCGCGTCCTCGGAGGTAACCGGGCGAATCACCACCGGGTGGCCGTAGCTGCGGCCGTCACCTTGCACACCCACCGAACGCACCTCGGCGAGCAATACGACCGGCATCTGCCACACCTCGCGATCCAGCCCGGCCCGAGAAAGCTCCTCGCGAGCGATCGCATCGGCCTCGCGCAGGACATCAAGGCGTTCGCTGGTAACCTCACCGATGATTCTGATGCCGAGGCCCGGCCCGGGAAAGGGCTGGCGCCACACGATCGCAGCCGGCAGTCCCAGCTGTTCGCCCACCAGGCGCACCTCGTCCTTGAACAACGTGCGCAGCGGTTCGACCAACTCGAACTCGAGGTCATCGGGAAGCCCGCCCACGTTGTGATGGGACTTGATGTTGGACGTGCCCGCGCCGCCACCTGACTCGACCACATCGGGATACAGCGTGCCCTGGACCAGAAACGCCACCTTGTCACCGGACTCGACCGCCGAACCCAGCACTGTCGCCTCGGCGGCTTCGAAGACTCGAATGAACTCCCGCCCGATGACTTTGCGCTTCTCCTCGGGATCGCGGATGCCAGCAAGCGCCTCAAGGAATCGTTCTTGCGCATCCTCGACATGCAGCGCTACGCCGGTGGCCGCAACGAAGTCGCGTTCGACCTGTTCGGCCTCTCCTTTGCGCAGCAAGCCGTGATCGACGAAGACACAGGTGAGCCGATCACCGATGGCACGCTGCACGATCGCCGCGGCAACCGCCGAGTCGACTCCGCCCGAGAGCCCGCAGATGGCGCGGCCCTCGGCGCCGATCTGGGCTCGCACTCGTTCGACCTGCTCCTCGGCGATGTTGGCCATGGTCCAGGTTCGCCGACAGCCGGCGATGTGGTGCAGGAAGTGCTCCAGAACCCGCTGGCCGTGTTCGGTGTGCAGGACCTCGGGATGCCACTGCACACCGGCCACCCGCGTGGTGAGGTTCTCAAAAGCGGCAACCGGGGTGCCGTCGGTAGCGGCCAGGATGTCGAAGCCGGGGGGCGCCGCGGTCACCGAGTCGCCGTGCGACATCCACACGTTGTGCGTCGCCGGCAGCCCAGCCAGCAACGTGCCTGGCGCGGTCACCGACACCGGTGTGCGCCCGTATTCTCTGGCACCGGTCGCCGAGACCTCCCCACCGAGCCCCTGAGCCATCAGCTGAAAGCCGTAGCTCATGCCGAAGATCGGCACTCCGGCCGCGAAGAGAGCGTCATCCAGCCCGGGCGCACCGGCCTCGTAGACCGAGGCCGGACCCCCGGAGAGGATAATCGCCGCGGGGTTCATGGCGAGCATCCGCGCCACTGGCATGGAGTGCGGCACAATTTCGGAGTAGACCTGCGCCTCCCGCACCCGCCGGGCGATCAACTGGGCGTATTGGGCGCCGAAGTCCACCACCAGCACGAGGTCGTGATCAGCGATCGACGGCTCTCCCGGCCCATCCCCGTTCGGGGCGGTCAACGCCGGGGACACTAAGTCAGCCTGGTCGGCCCTCACTCTTGCTCACTTTCCACGACGTACGACGAAACGATGAGTCTAGGGGAATCGTCTGCACCGACCTGACCCGCATCACGATTGGCCGACCACCTCGCGCCGAAACAACACGCCAAAACGACGGGGGGTGGCTACGACGCACCTGGTGCGCCGCAGCCACCGCGCTAGCCGCAGGCGCCGCTCTGGCCGAGCCTCTCCACGACGCGCCGTGACGGCTCGGCTTTGAATTGAGCCGACAGTTGTGTCGGAGTCACGCTGACCTCGAGCTGCGCGGACCCGCACTCGAACCTGAGGAACCGTGAGCCGCCGAAAAGTATTTGCTCGAAGGCGATGCCTCCGAGGCTTCCATCAGACTCGATGCGGCCGCGATCACTGAACCTGCCCTTTGGCCTTAACCTCGCGTTGAGCCACGCGTTGCCCAAGGCTCCACCAAGATTAGCCGCCTGAAACTCACCCTCTTGTATGCCGAGATCGGTCAGCCCGATGGTCGCCAACTTCTCGCGCAAGAGCGCCACGGCGTCGTTCTCGTAGGGATCGTCTCGGGGCGCCTCGGATTCAACTGCCTGGGGCGTTGTTAACACACTCGACGGCCGTGAGACTGACGAATTGCCGTCGGGATCCGAGGGCGTGACATCAGTGGAGCCAACGCAGGCCGCCGTCAACAACACGGTCACGAGCAGCATAGAAGGCACAGTGACATGATTCAAGTCATCCACCTACCAGAAACCGTCTAAACTCAGAATCCCCGGCGATCTGCTCATGTATGGTCGCATAGGTCGCCTTTTGGTCGTCCATGACTGACTGGTGGTCCTTGATGAACTGACCTTCGCGCAACGCTCGAACGCTCTGTGCCGACCTGAGCCACTCATCATCGCATTGCTCACTCACTTGAATCACTAAGGTCGGCGCAAGACCCGATGTTTCAAGGGACTCCGGATCA
>JBOFLH010000314.1:0-6582 GCA_051657765.1 Nocardioides sp.
GCTGGCTCGTTCTGGGTCCCCTGGGCGATGGTGGTCATAGCAGTTCTTCCGCCGTTCCGGATGGTGGTGGCCACCCCACGAGCGCGGACTCCGGGACCGCTGTAGCGGTGGTCGGGCGCCCGCCGCTGGGAGCTTGCGCCTCACCGTAGGGGCGGCTACTCGCCGGTAGCGGAGCGTAAGCGCTTCCGCCACTATGAGCCGGCTCACAGCGCCGGTCGATAGCCGAAAACTCTTGCAGGAGCGCCGGAAGTGGAGGTCAGGCGCTCGTGGTTGGCCGTCACCTAGTCTCGAGAGCGCCGGACGCTCGGCCGGCCAACAGGCAATGCCGGATGGCGCCGGGCCACCTCGCGCGCTGGTGCCCGCGGGTGGTGCCGCTGCCTGTCGGCCGGCCGACGAACCCGGGTGAGCACGCTCGTCCCCGACTGGCTCCTCATCCGATTTCCCGCGCGGCTCGGCCCTCCGGTAGCCTTCGCAGACGTTGCGCCGGGTGCGCGACAGGCGCCCGTAGCTCAACGGATAGAGCATCTGACTACGGATCAGAAGGTTAGGGGTTCGAATCCCTTCGGGCGCGCTGAGTACATACGCCGCTTGGCTGTGGTGACCGGGAGGCTGGCCCGGTGGATGGGCGTCCTCCTACCAACCTGCGCTTACGGCAGAAGCGGCAGAGCCTCTACGTGCCGTGGCCGAACCGCGCGGAAGTGACGACGGTCAAGGGTTGCCACCTCTGTGATCCTGAGCCTCTCGGCGACGGCGATGACAGCCGAGTCGGTCGTGCCGAGTGGGAAGTCGCCGTAGGTCTCGACCAGGTCTGCCATACGGTCGTAGTCAGTGCCGGTGAGGTCGACGACGGAGATGACACCATCGACGATCGAGCGTAGGAATGCGGCCTCGACGCGGGCTCCGCCGGTTCGGCCGAGCAGATAGCCCACCTCCGCGACGACCGGCGCCGGAACCAGGACTTTGCGCCGGGCGAGGTGGAGACCGGTGAGCAGGTCCGTGCAGGCTCGGTTGTGGCCGTCGTCACGGTCTGCGGCGGTAACCAGAGGGCCGGTGTCACAGACGATCAATCAGGAACGACCGAAACCTTCGGCGAGCAGAGCGTCATGGCTGCTACCGAGGTCGGGGCCACCGCTGGCGAATGAACCGAACCACGACGGCGGCCAGGTGGTTCCACGCGACTGTGTGTGCTGACGGCGGACCGCAGCGAGCGCCTCGGGAACCTGCTCGTCGGGGAGGTTCTCGACGAGGCACTTCAACTCGTCACGCTCAGCGCTCATCGCGCCAAGCGTAGTCCAGCGTTCTCGAGGCGCTCGGTGTATCGCACCGCTCGGTACTGGACTCCGCGGTCGCTGTGGTGAATGAGATCGCCTGTCGCGGAACGCGAATCACCGGTCCGGCGGATACGGTTCCGGTTCCACAAACCCATGTCGAGGGCGTCGAGCGCGAGGGTGGTGTGCAGGCTGGTCGAGACCTGCCAGCCGACGATCCGGCGGGAGTACATGTCCATCACGAACGCTGCGTAGACCCATCCGGAGAACGTGCGGATGTACGTGATGTCGGCGACCCACAACTGGTTCGGCCCGTCGGCGTGGAACGCGCGGCGCACCAGGTCGTGGGGACAATCCCCGACCGGGCCGAGGATCGTGGTACGCGGGATCTTAGCCTTGGTGATGCCGTGAATCCCGTTGGCCCGCATCACTCTCTCGACCGTGCACCGGGCCACGGGGTAGTCCGCGCGGGCCAGGCACCGCCACGTCTTCCTCGCCCCGTACACGCCGTAGTTGCGCGCATGGACCTGACGGATCTTGGCCAGGGTGACCTCCTCGGCGACGGCGCGTGCCGACGCCGGCCGGGTCCGGGCGGCGTAGTAGGTGCTGGGAGCGATCTCGGCGCACGTGCCTCGCAGTGCTTCGATGATCGGCTCGACTCCGTGTTCGTCGCGGTGTTCCTCGACGAACTGCACCTTCAGCGGTGTTGGCGGTCGAGCTCCGCACCGAAAAAAGTCGCGGCCTGGCGAAATATGAGGTTCGCGCGGGTCAACTCACGATTCTTCGCCTCAAGTTCGAGGATCCTCTGCCTGTCACTGACCTCCTCCACAGGCTCGTCCGCGGTCGCCTTCCCCGCGCGGGGTCGAACCGGGCGACGGCGCCAGACGCGGCAGCCTCAGCCCACCGCACCCACCCCCGCAACGCCTCGGGATGGATGTCGAGCTGGCCGGCGATCCGCGCGATCGCTCCACGACGAGTCGTCGCGTCACGGCGGGCGTCCAGCGCCAGACGCGTCGCGCGCTCCTTCAACTCATCGGGGTACTTCCGTGGTGCAGGCATAGTCCAGATCCTTCTGGGTCATCAGCCTCCACGAAACCCGGGGTGGATCAACCCCATCAACCAGTCTGACACCGACGGAATGAGAGCCTGGTGGAAGCGCAAGTCCTTCTGGAAGAAGGTGGGCAAGGCCGCACTCTGGGGATCCATGTTCGTTCCGGGCCTTGGGGCGGCTGGACTGGCCGTCCGCGGTGGGCTAATGGCGTATCGTGCGTATCGCGGATACAGAGCAATACGAGCGACTAGATCTGGAATTAAGGCAGCCAACAAGTTCTACCGAGTAAACGAACGAAGGCGTAGTTGGGGAGCGACACGCAAGTACTGGGAGAGGAGTTCGGGCTGGCGCCACCAGGTTATCCGGTTCAACGTTCATCTGAATCGCCGAGCGGCGAAGCGCCGCCATCTGGGCTTGCAGTGGCATTCTAGAAGGAGGACCTACCATCGCAACTTCCCCAGAGGTTCATAGATGACACCGAGCCAACTTGCCGCGGTCGCCGAAGAAGAAGTGCGGAAGCATTGCGCGCGGCCAGAACGACTTAGCGTCAAGGGTGACATTGACACGATGCAAATATTCTGCGGCGAGAAAGTCGTAGGAGAGTTTTGGAGTGATGGTCGCTTCAAAGTTGTTCTTGACGATTTTCTCTCTTCTTTCTACGCATACCAAGATGACGAGCAAATTGAAACTACCCAAGAGATCGTCCGTCTAATTGCTCGATGGGCGGATGGCGAGACGGTGATTAGATGCGAGCGGGGCCTGTTCGGGAGGCGAACCTACTGGGCATCAATGCCGGGCTTTCGTCAGCAGTTTCGACGTGACGATCGCTCCACCGACAAGTAGGAGTCAGGTGCGCCAGCAGTGATGACTGCTGCCGCCCGCCGACACGCGGGTGACGCGGGTGACGCGGGTGACGCGGGTGACGCGGGTGACGCCACCATGGGTCGGGTGAGCGAGACCCGACAACCCAAGGTCACCACGAACGATCCGGATGTCGACGCCGGCACTACCCGCACTGCGTACTACACCGCCGCCACCCAGCCCGCACCGAACGCCGCGTGTGGGGGTAAGCCGCAGTGGGCCGGGCTGGTGTGTCGCACCTACCCCGCCGCCGCACCATCGACAGGGCCTACGTTGCCCGATGCGGTGACGACGTACTCGATGTGGCTGCAACCCGCCACCGAGGTCGAGACCTCCGGGGCCGCGACCCGCACCACCACCACGACCTACGACACCGCCGGACGGCCCCTGTCATCCAAGGTCGTCGCCGCCGGCCTGGCCGGGTCCACCGCCCGGCCGGGTAGCTACACCCGGTACCGCACCGACAACGGCCTGGTCGAGTACTCGGGCTGGCTCAACCCGGGCGGCACCGACGCCGAACCCGCCGGGCGCACCACCTCGACCTACGACCGGTGGGGACGAGTTACCCAAAGCGTCGGGGATGCTGGGACCGTCACCACTACCTACGACGCCGCAGGCCGGGTCGCCACCGTGACCGACGCCAAAGGCGGCACCAGCTACGGCTACGACGGTGCTGGTGAACGCCGCGGCCTGCCCACCTCGTTGATGGTCACCCGCCCCGGGACTGGCGGCAACCTCACCTGGGGTGCCGTGTACGACGCGGACGGCAACATGACCCGACAGACCCTGCCCGGCAAGCTCACCCAGGTCACCAGTTACGACGACGCCGGCGAACCCACCTCCCTGTCGTACCTGGGTCAGGTCACCCCGGTCACCGAAACCGTCGACCCGGTCACCGGCGACGCCGTGTACACGCCGGGTACGCCGGTGCAGGATCAGCCGTGGCTGTCCTGGACCACCGTCAACGATGTCACTGGCCGGGCCCGGTTCGAAACCACCGGCGCCGGCGCCGCGTTCGACACCGGCGGCGGTGTCACCACCCTGGATGACGTCCAAGGCTGGGTCGACACCAACGGTTCGGCTGCGAGTTACGGCCGTGAGTACCGGTACGACGCTGCCGGGCGGCTCACCTGGGTCCGTGACGCCGCCACCACCCTGGATGCCGTCAGTAACGAGCCGGTGGCGACGTGTGACACCCGCGCTTACACCTTCGACACCCGCGGCCGGCGCGTGGGCCTCGCCGCCACCACCCACCCTGGCGGCGACTGCGCCGCTACGGGCACCACCACCAACACGACGACGACCGGCTGGGACACCGCCGACCGACCCACCACCGGACGGAACGGCGTTGGCAGCTACAGCTACGACCTGTTCGGCCGGCAAACCCTCCTCCCCGCCGCCGACGCACCCCTCGGCGCCGCCAATGGTGATGTCACCCTCGGCTACTTCGACGACGACCTCCCCCGCACCATCACCCACGGCAGCACCTCGACCACGTTCACCCTGGACGCGAACAGCCGCCGAGCCACCCAAACCACCACCGACACAGAAGGCACCACCACCACCATCCGCCGGTACACCGACGACGGGGACAACCCCGCCTGGGTCGAGACCACTCCACCAGGCGGCGGCACCAGCATCACCCGGTTCGCCGAATCCCTTGGCGGGGACCTCTCCGCAAGCATCGCCGCGGACGGCGCCACCACCCTCTCGTTGGCCAACCCCCACGGCGACAACGTCACCACCATCGACATCCCCCCAACCGCCACCAGCACCGCCCCCGCCACATCGATCACCGGCTGGGCCACCTACGACGAATACGGCCTGACGACCACCGCCGACCCCATCGACGGACCCATCGGCTATGGCTGGCACGGTTCGAAACAACGCTCCACCACCACCGCAACCGCCGGACTCACCCTCATGGGCGTCCGCCTGTACAACAACACCCGCGGCCTCTTCACCAGCACCGACCCCGTCCCAGGCGGCAACGAGAACGCGTACAACTACCCCAACGACCCCGTGAACCTCGTTGACCTCACCGGCCGAGAAAGCATGTGGAACAAGATCAAGCGACACGCAATCACCGCGGCGGTTTGCGCATCGGCTGGCAAGATCGGATGTGAGAGGGCGGGCTATGTAACTGGATTGGCGGCCACGCTTACCAAGGGTCGTGGATATTCCCCCAACAGGTCCAACGCGATCCGTCACTTTATCTGGCAAGTAACGCTATCGATTAGTGTCGGCTTTGACTTCGCGCGACGCCTAGGTGATGCTCACGAATATGGGCTCACCACTCGCGACTCCAAAAGAGACAAAAAGAACAACGTTTTCAGCAGAGACTGGGCGTTTGGCCGAGTCGGATACCTAACTCGCAACTATCGGGTTCGCGGGCGTTACAATTTTATGATTTGGCTTCGAGGGATTGGAGAGGATCTCTATGACAGGGACTATTTTACAAGATGCAGCCCGGCCTGTTAGGCACGGAGTGGCGAGGATCGCGTTGACCGTACTTGGCGCTACTGCATGCCTTAGTGTCACTGGCTGTGCAGATGGTCTCATATGTGACGAACCAGCGAAACTCCGTGGGGTTGCGTCAGAACTCAGCGGCTGGAAAGAGGTGAGCGATGTTGTGGCCCCCGAGGACTGCGACTCCGACGATGCTGCAGCCGTCAGTTTCACTGTTGTTGATGCCAGCCAACTTATTCGTCGCCTTTCGGATTGCAGGCCGATAGAGAAACCTTCAGGAAATCCCGTCTTTGATTGCACTATCAACGGCGTTCGAGGCGAAATGGTGCTGGATCTAAGATTCGCCGAAGGGGCATTCCTTCTTGAATGACCCTTCGGCGACAACGTCACCACCGTCGACATCCCCGCCACCGCCACCAGCACCGACCCCGCCACGTCGATCACCGGCTGGGCCACCTACGACGAATACGGCACTTCGACCACCGCCGACCTCATCGACGGACCCACCGGCTATGACGGGACTGTCCGTCGAACGGTGTTTCCGGCCTGACACGTCAGCGGGTGCTGGCGGGAAGGTTGGTCACTGATGGCCGAGACAATCACGGGTGTGAGCTCGATGCCCAAGGATGCGAAGAAGAGGCGGTCGTCGTCGACGGCGTCGGCCAGGGAGAAGGCGGCGGTCGCGGAGTTGGTCAAGGCCGCCCGGGTCGCGGTGAGGACATCACCGGCCCGGACGGGCTGTTGAAGTCGATCACCGGTGAGTTGCACCTCGACCTCGACGAGCGGCTGGAGGCCCCGGTCCGCCTCGCCCCGATCATCGACCCCAACGTCCACTCCTGCGGCAGCGTCTACCCGCACGGCGTCGCCGAGCTGTCCCACGACGGCGAGCCCGGTGTCTACGTCGTCGGGATGAAGTCGTACGGCCGTGCCCCG
>JBOFLH010000315.1:0-2563 GCA_051657765.1 Nocardioides sp.
GGCGAAGCTGGGCGACCACTCCGCTCATCGACAGCGGCGCGGCCGGGCGGCCGGCGACAACCTCGACGGACACACCCAACTCGGCGAGGAACCGGCTAGGTTGCTCGCCGTCGTCGTCGGGCGACGCCACAGCGGTGACGACCAGCCGGTCGCGGGCCCGAGTGCACGCGACATAGAACAACCTGCGTTCCTCGGCGATCAGCTCTCGTGAGGTCATCGGTGGCTGAATGCCGCGGTGGGCGAGTTCATCCGCACGCAGCAACGTGGCGAAACGGTAGCTGCCGGGCCACCCGCCCTCCTGGACGTGAGCCACCACGACCAGCCGCCATTCCAGGCCCTTGGCACGATGTGCGGTGAGCAGCCGGACCGCGTCCCGGCGGATACCCCGGTCGGCCAACGTGTCAGCCGGGATCTCCTGGGCACTGACCGTCTCCAGGAACGGGCGAATGCCGGTGTGCCCACGGCGCGCTTCGGCGCGGGCCGCGGTCTCGAACAGAGCGCAGACGGCATCCAGATCGCGGTGCGCCTGTCGGCCAGCGCCTGCTCGCCCAGACGCCGAACGTGCTGCTGAGGACCGCAGCCGGCCGGGCCATCCGGTGCCGGACCACAGCTCCCACAAGACCTCCTCGACCGAGCCGCCCTGATCCAGGAGCTGCCGGGCAGCGCGCAACAACCGGGTCAGGCCGGCAACCCGGCGCGCCGCGGGGACCTCCAGGTCGTCGATGAGCAATTCGTCCGCCACCGCGCGGCGCACCAGTTCTGGCGACGGCACCGGGTCTCGCTGCTCGGCAGCTGCGCGCTCGCGTTCGCGCACTCGTAAGGCGCGAGCCAGTGTTCGAATCCCGGCGGCGTCCAGTCCAACCAGTGGTGAGGCCAGCAGGCCGTGTGCTCGGTCCGCGTCCAGCCAACCAGCCGGATCGACCACCGCTCGGAGCGCATCGAGCAACGTCCGCGCCGCCGGTTCGTGGGACAACGGCAATTCGTCGGCGGCCACCTCGACCGGGACACCGGCGGCCGCCAGCACCCGACGCAGCGCCGGCAACGTCGTAGTGCCGGATCGAACCAGCACCGCCATCTCCGACCAGGCAAGGTCATCCTCGAGGTGGGCCCGGCGGAGCAGGTCCGCGATGTGCTCGCCTTCGGCGCGGTCGGTGTCGAAGAGCGTGACCTGGACGCGGCCCGACGAGGTGCCGGCTTGCGCACTGGTAGCGACTCGCGGCGAAGTGAATGCCTCCCGCGCGGGGGCGGGCACGCTGCCCGGCAGGGCCGATCGTGGGGCCAGCCGCTGGGCTATCCGCTGGGACGCGAGCAGGATGCGTTCGCCGAACCGCCGAGTGGTGCCCA
Source organism: Nocardioides sp. (assembly GCA_051657765.1). Taxonomy (GTDB): domain Bacteria; phylum Actinomycetota; class Actinomycetes; order Propionibacteriales; family Nocardioidaceae; genus Nocardioides. The sequence goes on from JBOFLH010000315.1 coordinate 1,345, forward strand.
GCGCGACCACCGGAGCCGGTTCACCTGCCGCGGTCGGAAAGGTTGCCGGGAATTCCACCATCGCGCGCGGGTCGGCACCACGAAACGCATAGATCGATTGATGAGGGTCGCCCACCGCAATCAGATTGCGACCGTCCCCGGCGACCGCGCGCAGCAGCGCGACCTGGCTGGGGTCGGTGTCCTGATACTCGTCGACGAACACGTGCTGGAACCGAGCTCGCAGCGCGTCCCGAGCCGGGTTTTCCGGATCTTGCAGCACAGCCACGGCCTGCGCGATCAACCCGGAATAGTCCAGCAGGTTCTGGTCGCTCAGCACCGCGTCGTACTGCTCCATGAAGGCCGCGGCCGCCATCAATTCGGGTCGATCTTCGGCCTCGCCAAGGGCGTGCAGCCGCTCGAACCCCAGGCCCTTCTCCTGGGTTCGGGCCAGCACCGTGATGACTTCGCGGGCGAAGCCTCGGGTGCCGACGGCAGCGGACAAGCCGCCGGGCCAGCGCACCGACTCATCGGCGCGGCCCAGCAGCTCACGCACGATGACGTCCTGTTCGGCGGCCGACAGCAGCCGCAACGGCGCGGCGTACTGCTCGGCGGGCGAGTATTGCCGCACCAGCCCGTAGGCGAAGGAGTGAAACGTCGCGCACACCAGCGATCCGGTGGTCCGGCCGAGTCGGGCTGCCACGCAATCGCGCAGGTGCATTGCCGCCTTCCGGGAGAAGGTCAAGGCCAAAACCGAGTCCGGGTCTGCGCCCCGAGCCTCGATGCGGTTCACTATCGCCTCGACCACCGTCGTGGTCTTTCCGGTGCCGGGACCGGCCAACACCAGCAGCGGGCCCCCCAGGTGGTGGACCACCTGTTGTTGCTCGGGATCCAACTCGAGGAGTCGACGAACCGGACCTGGCTGGCGCACCAGGCGGTACCGCACCGCCTCATCGGGAGTCACGGGCCCCACCCAATCAGCAGGTCCCGACAGTTCAGCCGGCCCGCGCGGCTCAGCAGGGGCCGGTACCTGGCTGGCGGGCATCGCTACGAATCTGCCGGGCGGTCGTTGTATACGCCGGCCACCTCTTGCCCGCTGAGTCGAGCAATCGCCGCCATGATTTGGTCGGTCACCGCACGCCGGGCCCGGCCCGGCGGCACGTCGTCGTACTTGCCGGCGAAGTCGAGCGGCTTCCCGAACTTCAAGGTGACCTGCCCCGGCCGTGGCATGCGTTTGCCCACC
>JBOFLH010000316.1:0-13711 GCA_051657765.1 Nocardioides sp.
GGGGTCACCGGCACCGCCACGGCCGTCGTGTCCGAGACCGCCCTCGCCGGCACGGCATACGCCGGGGGGCTGGGGACGACGGCCACCTTGGTGCAGTTCTCCAGCGCGTTCTGCGCGCCGTGCCGGGCCGCTCGCCGAGTCCTCGATGAGGTTGCCAAAGCGGATCCGGGCATCGCTCACCTGGAACTCGACGTCGCGCATCACCTGGAGTTGGTTCGCCGGTTCGCGATCATCCGGACGCCGACCACGGTGGTGCTCAATGCGGATGGCTTCGAGGTCAGTCGTGCGTCCGGTGTGCCCACCAATGAACAGGTATCCGCCGCTTTGCGAGCATTGTCATGAACGGCCGGTACCCGCGGTCCACATTTTGGACAACGCGTCCAGATGGCAAGATGGGCGGTTCCATTCCAGTTCCGGCTGGGCCTACCCTCAGTGATGTGTTCATCACCATGCTGACCAAGCGGCGGGCAGTCGATCACTGCCTGGTCCGCTCGTCGCTCTGTCGCATGTCCTGACCGGGCCTCCGACCCGTCACCAACCCGCCTCCGGCCCAATCGGGTCTGTCGAGGCCCACCCCATTGCCGACCTCGTCCCCATGCCCCTTCGTCCCAAGGAACAGCAGGTTCCCATGAACGCTCAGCCGATTCGGGCGCAGATAGACTCGCGCAGTCCCCGGTTTACCGCGGCGCTCACCGCGGTAGTGCTTGCTGGCGCGCTGTGGACGGCGCCATCGCCGCTAGCCACCGGCTTGCTCGCGATCCAGACCATACTGTTCGCCTGGGGCGTGCTCCTCGGCGTTCAGCGCACGCCGACTGCCTGGTTGTTCCGTACTTGGCTGCGGCCACACCTGGAGCGCACTGATCACCGGGCCGACCACACCGAAGATGCCGCGCCACCCCGCTTCGCCCAGGGCGTCGGTCTTGGGTTCGGCGTGATCGGTCTGCTTGCCTTCGGCACCGGTGCGTCAATCGTCGGCCTGCTGGCCGTCGGCTGCGCGCTAGCCGCCGCCGTACTCAATGCGGCATTCGGCTACTGCCTCGGATGTGAGGTCTACCTGCTGGGTAAACGTCTGCCGCGCCTAGGTGAGGCATCGCGAGACCCGTCCGGAGTGTCGTCCCCGATCTGATCCCTCTACCTCAGCCCGAACACCATCCGTCACCAAATCAAGGAGCCCATCATGAGCCGCGAAACCGTCCTGGTTTCAACCCAATGGGTCGAGGACAACCTCGACAACCCCGATATCGTCCTGATTGAGGTCGATGAGGACACCTCGTCCTACGACAAAGGTCACATCCGCGGAGCGATCAAGCTCGACTGGACCACGGACCTGCAGGATCAAGTCCGTCGTGACTTCGTCAACAAGGACCAGTTCGAAGCCCTGCTCTCCGCGCGTGGGGTTGGCAATGACCACACCGTGGTGCTCTACGGCGGCAACAACAACTGGTTTGCCGCGTATGCCTATTGGTACTTCAAGCTTTACGGACACCAGGACGTCAAGCTTGTCGACGGTGGCCGCAAGAAGTGGGAACTCGACAGCCGTGAGCTAACCGACGAGCTGCCCACTCGCGCGGCGACCACCTACGTCGCTCAGGACCAGGATCTGTCCTTGCGTGCGTTCCGTGACGAGGTTGTCGCGGCGCTCGGTGTGCAGAACCTCGTCGACGTTCGCAGCCCGGACGAGTATGCCGGCCGGTTGATGGCGCCGGCGCACCTGCCGCAGGAGCAGGCACAACGTGCCGGCCACGTGCCCACCGCGGCGAACGTGCCGTGGAGCAAGGCGGCCAATGACGACGGCACGTTCAAAACCGATCAGGCTCTGCGCGAGATCTACGCCGACGCCGGTCTGGACTGGGACAAGGACACCATTGCGTATTGCCGGATCGGCGAGCGGTCCTCGCATACCTGGTTCGTGCTGAAGGAACTCCTCGGACAGCCCAATGTGAAGAACTATGACGGCTCGTGGACCGAATACGGTTCGCTGGTAGGCGTGCCGGTGGCGCTCGGCGACGAGCCGGGTGTCGCCTGATGTGCGGCGCAGTGGAGGGCGGACTGTCGCTCGATGGGGTGAACCTCGCCAAGGAGGCGATCATCCAGGGTCAGGTGCTCCGCGACGGTGAGCCCGTCGAGACCGCCTATGTTCGGTTGCTCGATCGGACCGGTGAATTCACCGCCGAGGTGCCGACCTCGCCGAGCGGGCGCTTTCGGTTCTTCGCCAGTGACGGCGAGTGGACGCTCCGCGCGCTGGCTCCGAAGGCGGATGTCGTGGACCAGTCGGTGATCGCCTCGGTCGGTTCGGTAGCCGACGTCACCATCGCGATCTAGTCGCTAGCCTGCCGGGCCATCCTTGACGGGCCTTCCCAGCCAGGCCTTCGAGACCGTCCCGGTGTCGGCCTTCTCCGGAGTTTCGGCCCTCCCAGGTCTCGACCCGGTGCCAGCTTATGAGCGCCGACCCATCGCCTACCGGCGCGCGTCCGTACTGGTAGGCGATGGGTGCTCGATCAGCCGCCGTTCGATCCGAATCAGCGCTCCAGGATCATGGTCACCGGTCCGTCGTTGATCGACGCGACGGACATGTCGGCGCCAAATGTGCCGCGCTCTACCCCAGCTCCCAGCCGGCCCAACTCGTCGCAGAAGGCGTGGTAGATCGGCTCGCCGACCTCAGCCGGTGCCGCCGCGTGCCACGTCGGTCGGCGTCCCTTGCGTGCGTCGCCGTACAACGTGAACTGACTCACTACCAGGATCGGCGCGGCCACCTCGGAAGCGGACTTCTCCGCCCGAAGGATTCGCAAGCCCCACACCTTGCCAGCCATCCACTCGATCTCGCCCGGTCCGTCGCCGTGGGTAACCGCCAGATAGACCAACAGTCCCGGCGTGGCCAAGCTGCCGACGACCGTCCCCGCCACGCTGACGTGAGCGGTGAGCACGCGTTGCACCACTGCCTTCATCGTCGGACCTGATCTGAGCACATGCCCGGATCATAGGGCTGGGTGTGGCGGCTGGGTGTTGCCGGCCATCGCCGCGAGTTTCAGCGCTTCTTCAGCGCTCCCGACCATGGTGGACCGAACTTCGATCCCAGAAAGGGGGTGTTGGTCATGACCAAGATGTCCGTTCGCAGGCCGGGCGCGATCCGGCTTACGGCGCGCTGCGCCTACTACTGCCCGTGTTGCGGCTAATCCGCCGGGTTCCGGGGCCGGCGGGTGCAGTCGCCGGCCCCGTCCGATAGCCCCGTCCGGCGGCTCCGCAAGTGCCAACCAGGTCCGTTCGACACCACAGAGAGGTCACCATGTCCGTCGAGTTCACCGCCCTCCAGACCGCTGGGGAACACTCGCTGCGTCTCCATCGGCTTACCTATGTGCCGGAGGGTGAGGAGGTGATGGTGGGCCGCCCCGACACCGGGTCATATGCGGTGTTCCCACCCGAGGGGGCGGAGTTGCTGAAGCGGCTCGATGCCGGTTGGTCGCTCGCCGACGGCGCCCGATGGTGGTATGCCGGGACCGGCGCGCAGCTTGACACCGTGGACTTCCTGGCGACCATCGAGGCGCTCGGCTTCACCGTCGCGGACGACGAGGTTGCGGCGCCTGTCGTCCCGGTGCGCTGGCAACGCCTTGGCGCCGTATTGTTCTCCCGGCCTGTTCTGGCGGCGTACGCCACCGTGGTTGTCGTCGCCGCGGTCGCCATGATCCTGGACCCCACGTTGCGGCCCAGCTATCGGCACTTCTTCTTCACTGAGCACATTGCACTTATCCCGATCGCATTGGCACTGGGCCAATTCCCGCTGCTTCTGCTCCACGAGGCGTTCCATGCGCTTGCCGCCCGTCGTCTGGGCCTGCCCTCCACTCTGGGCATCGGTCGTCGCTATTACTACCTGGTCGCCGAGACTCGCCTGGACTCCCTCTACAGCGTCCCGCGCCGCGACCGCTACCTTCCCTTCTTCGCCGGCGCCTTGGTCGACCTCGTAGGCGTCGGCGTATTCACCCTCGCCGCCGTGATCGGTCGGCAGGCGGAGACGCCCGCCTGGCTCACCGGTCTGGCGCTCGCCTTCGCGACTAGTGGGGTGCTGCGCGTGGTGTGGCAGGGGATGTTCTATCTCGAAACCGACTTTTACTTCGCCATCAACACCGTCAGCGGCTGTACCGACCTACACGGTGCGGCGTCCCATCTGCTGCGTACTCGACTCGCCAGGCTGCGCCGGCGGCCGCTGGACCCGAAGTGGGGCCAGGCCGACGACTGGTCCGATCACGACCGGGCCGCGGCGCGGTGGTACTCATCGCTGATGGTGGCCGGCTATGGCCTCTCCACCCTGACCCTGCTGGTGGTGGCGCTGCCTGCGGCCTGGCGGTTCTGGACAACCGTGTTCGATCGCCTCGTCGGCCCGGAGCAACTCGACCTCGTAACGGCTCTGGACACCAGTGTCTTTGTCGCCCTGTCGTTGGGCCAGCTCGGGCTCCTGTCTTACGTCACCATCCGCGATCGTCGCAAGCGAGCCGCGGATCAATCCAGCAACCACACCCACCCCGACTCGGAGGAACAATCATGACTACCGTCGAAACACACGCCGTCCCAGCCCGGACCGTCCCAGGCCCGTCTTCGGTCCCAACCACCGGATCGCGACGAGTTCTGGACCTACGCTGCCATCGGCGGCTGCGCGGCCCCTACACCGGAGGCGGCCAGCTGCTTCGCCTCATCGTGCCCGAACTCGCCGAGCTGGACCCCGAACTGGTCCGGCCCATGGCGACCGCGGTGGTTGCCATCGCTCCGGACCTGGAGGGCAAGGCGCCGCCGCGACCGCAAACCCTCACCGACCAGGCGCTGGGGATCGAGCGCACCCGCTTCTACCCGGTCGAACGAACCCGAGACTTGGCCTACCTGGTCTCGGAGCTGCTTCGGATCTGGGTCGAATCCTGCCATCCCGACGGCGTGCTGCTGCGCTGGTGGGAACTCGCCGAGGCCGACTCAACCGACACCGAGCTGGTCGCCATGATCAGACGCAGGCTCGACCCGGCGGTGGTGGAGATCGCCGATCTGGGCCACTATCGGGCGCCAATTCCCGCCGAGTCGGCGGAACTACTCGCGCTGGGCCGGGCACCGATCGACCCAGCCCAGCGCTATATCGACGCCGATTGCACCTCCGCGGACCCGCTGCTGCGATCGGCATACGACGCTCTCGACCCGGCCCAGCGCGCTCGCCGGCACGGCGCGCGCGCGGCACTGCTGATCGAGCGCGCCGAACCGGGGTCTCAGCTGGGCGCCATTCCCTATCACCTGGAGCGAAGCGAGACCCCCGAGGATGCGATCGCTTGGCTGGTCGACGGGCAGAACCAGGCGTTTTCCGAGGGCTTCTACGAGGCTGCGCTCGACCTGGGCGGCCGCGGGCGGGCGCTCGTGTCCTGGTCATCTGACTCGAAGACGCACAATTACCTGACCAAGCGGGTGATTGGCTCCCTCACCTACTTGTCCCGCTGTGACGAGGCCATGGCGGTCATCGGTGAGCATCGACTAGTGACCACCGAGATCTCGGAGCAAATGAACGACGCGTACATGATGGCGATGATCTACACCCGGCACCTGGATCGAGACCGGATCGACCAAGATGCCGCCTTGGCCTGGGTCAATACCGCGCTCGCCATCGCCGAAGGGGAACCCGATCCGAGTCAACGGGCCTTCTACCGGGCGTTTATGCGCAACGCGCGGGCGTTGGTCGAGATGCACCGCGGCAACGTCGACGGCTCGCTGGCCCTGGTGGAGGAGTCGATCGCGATCGCCGACGAGCATCTGGGAGAGAAGCACGCGTTGCATCGCACGGTGCTGCTGACCAATCGAGCCCGGGTGTTGTTGGCCCTGGGTGATCACGCCGGTGCCTTGGCGGCGTTCGACGAGGTGCTCGAGCGGGACCCGGAATACGACGACCCGCATTTCGAACGATCGGTGGCGCACAAGACGATGGGCAACATCGAGGCTGCGCTGGGTGACCTGGACCGGGCGATCGAGCTGAGCATCGCGTTCACCGACGCGTACTACAATCGGGCCGACATTCGGATGGACCTTGGTCAGGACGAGCTGGCCATGGCCGACCTGACTACCCTGCTCGATATTGATCCGGATCACGTCGACGCTCGGTTGAACCGGGCCAGTCTGCTGATGGCCGGCGGTGACCTGGACGGCGCGTACACCGATCTGGAGGAGGGCTTGCGCCGAGCGCCCGACAGCGCCGAGCTGTGGTCAGCTCTTGGTTTGGTGTCCGCGGAGCAGGAGCGCACCGACGATGCCCTGTCCTATTTCCAGTCAGCGCTGGAGCGTGACCCGGGCCTGGTCGACGCGCTCGGCAATCGGGCGGTGTTGTACTACGCCACTGGCCGGACTGCTGAATCGGTGGCGGACCTGGATCGCGCACTGGAATTCGCGGACACCGCGGAGTTGCGAACCAACCGCGGAATCGGCCGCCATGAGCTGGGTGACTTCGCGGGTGCGATCGAGGACTTCTCCACCGCGCTGGACGATGACGCGCTAGCCGATAACTGGGCAGGTAGCCTGGAGCTGATGTTTCGACGCGGCCTGTCGCGCCATGCCGCCGGGGACCTCGCCGGTGCGGAGGCCGACTGGACGGCCCACCTTGCTCTCGCGGAGGAGTCCGGCGTCGGCTCGGACCGAGCCGAGGACATACACGAGCTACTCGTGGGATGGTCGACGCCGGTGGGGAGATCGCGATGACCGTGCAATCGGAGACGGTGTCCCCCGAGACCACATCGCCGGAAACCGTGAACCCGGCAATGACGATGAGGCCGGCCGCCGGGTTGCCCGGGCCACCGGGCGACACGTTGCGGAGCGTGATGCGACACCACGCGGCGAGCGTGGTGATCATCACGACGAGCGATGGTGAGCCGTCCGGCTTCTGCGCCACCTCCTTGACCTCGGTGTCCTTGACGCCACCGATCGTCTCCTTCGCGGTGGCCTCGGCCTCGGCAGCGGGACGCGCCTGGGCGACGGCCCGGCACGGACTGGTACACCTGCTTCGGGCCGATCAGGGTGCGTTGGCTGCCCGCTTTGCCCGATCCGGGTCCCACAAGTTCGCCCGGCCGACATCCTGGCGCGCGGGCCCGGCCGGGCAGCCGCTTCTGGACGGCGTACTGGCGTGGTTGCTGGTCCGCCCATTTGAACGGCTGGTGATGGGCGACCACCTGATGGTGATCTGTGACGTCGAGGCAAGCCGCCTGGCCAGCCGTGATCGATCGGCAACCGGCTCGCTGGTTTACCACGACGGCGACTACTACGCATTGCCAGGCAGAGTTGGGCCAGGCAGAGTTGGGCCAGGCGGAGGTGGGCAGGCGTCGCCTGCGTAGTAGGCGCCCCGCGATTACGTAGTCGGCACGGAGGTGTGCTCGGTGGGATCGACGGCATTCTCAACAGATGGCTTATCAGGCTCCGAAAATCCGCCGGCTCGGGCTACCAGGCGGTGAGTGCCCGCCTTCCGAACAGTCGGGTGCCGACCCCGGGTGTCATCGGGTCGGCCCAACAGTGTTCCGTAGCGTCGTATCAGTTCCGCTCGGTCCCACTCCTTGTCAGCAACCGACCGTTCGGGGGGACCGGAGATGCAGCTGAGGTTGTTGGGCGCCATGGAGTTTGTTCGGGACGGCGGCGCCGCCGCCTCAATAGCCGGGGCACGGAGACGAGCTCTGTTGGCCACGCTGGGCTTGAACCTGGGTCATACCGTGACCGTGGACCGGATCATCGACGCGGTCTGGGGCGCCGCTCCGCCAGCCACCGTTCGCAATACCGTACAGGTGCACATAGCCGGCCTACGTAAGGTGCTGGGTTCGCCGGATTGTCTGGCGTATCGATCGCCTGGCTATGTCCTCCGGCTGCCCGAACCCGGCACCGACCTTGCCGCCGTGCGCCATCTCGTAGCGCGCGCCGATGGGGCGGATGAGCCGGCCGAGCGCGTGCCGCTGCTGGCGGAGGCGCTGCGGCACTGGCGCGGAGCTGCGCTGACCGATGTCGTTGCGTCGCACTACTTCGCCGCCCAGGCAGCTTCGCTCGACGAGTTGCGCACCACGATCTACGAACGCCTGCTGACCGATCGGCTGCGCCTGGGGCAACATCGCGCCGCGATTCCCGAGTTGGAGCAGGTCGGTCGCGAGCACCCCTTCCGGGAGCGTCCGGTGCGGCTGTTGATGACGGCGCTGTATCGCGACGGCCGAACCTATGACGCTCACCATGCCTTTCGAGCCTTGAGCGATCGCCTGCGAGACGAGCTGGGGGTTCAGCCAACCCGGCACACGGTGGTGACCTGGCGCCGGATCCTGCAGGGCGATCCTCGGCTGCTGGCGCCACCAGGCGCGCGCCCGGCACCGAGCCCGCGCTGAACTCAGGTGATCAACCGCAGGTGGCGATCATTGGTACATCTCGGACGTCTCAGTCCGGTGGGCTCGCTCGACCATCGCGGCAATCGGTCGTATCGATAGGCGGACTCTGACACGATGCAACCATGTCTGTTGACGCAACCGGCATTCCTGCCGACCGACTGTTAATCACTGTTGCCCCGACCGGGGCCGAAACCGCGAAGGCAGATTGTCCGCAACTGCCGACGACATTGGCCGAACTCATTACCACGGCGATTGCCTGTGAGGCCGCCGGTGCCTCGATGATCCACGTGCACATCCGTGACGACGACCACCGACCCACCCTCGACCTCGGCCGGCTTCAGGCCACCGTCGAGGCACTGCGGGATTCCACATCGCTGGTGGTGCAGCTCTCGAGCGGCGGCTCCGTGCACGATCCGCTCGAGAATCGACTCAGGGTGCTGGACGCCGAGCCGGATTCGTGTTCGTTGACGATGGGCACCACCAACTTCGGCGATGACGTCTTCATGAACCCGTGGCCATTTGTCTGCGAGCTCTACCAGCTAAGCCAAGAACGCGAGGTGGTGCCGGAGTTCGAACTGTTCGATCTCGGCCAGGTGCACGCGTTGAGCCGGCTGCTTGACCGCTATGGGCTGCCGTACGGCGGGCAGGTGCACTGCGACCTGGTCATGGGCGTGCCGGGCGGCATGAATGGCACCGCCGACGCGCTGGTCGCTGCGGTCGCCGCACTCCCGGAGGCCACCACTAGTTGGTCAGCAACCGGCATCGGCCGGTCGACGCTGGCTGTTATGTTCGCCGCGCTCAGCAAGGGCGGACATCTGCGGGTCGGCATGGAAGACGTGTTGACCGTGGCCCGCGGGGTGCCTGTGGAAAGCAATGCGCAGTTGGTTGAGCGGGCGGCCGAGGCGGGTCGGGTGGCGCAGCGTAGGCCGATGACCACAACCGAGGCTCGGCAGCTGTTGGGGGTCAAATCGCGCTAGCGTCTGTGTTATGCGCCCCCTTGTCGTCAAGATCACCTGCGGAGTCGAAGCGCCTGAACGGTGTAATCAGGGATTCACCGTGGCCGCGGTCGCGGCGGCGTCCGGGGCGGAGGTAAGTCTGTGGCTGACCGGCGAAGCGGTGTGGTTTGCCGTCCCGGGCCGGGCCGAGATGTTCGATCTACCGCTCGCGGCGCCGCTGGCGGACCTGCTCGCGGGAGTGCTGGCCGCCGGCCGGGTAACAGTTTGCGCGCAGTGCGCGGCCCGCCGCGAGCTGACCGAAGCCGACCTAACGCCTGGGATCACCATCAGCGGGGCGGCCGCCTTCGCTGAGGAGATCCTCGCCGACGGCGTCCAAGCAATCGTCTATTAGGACGCTCCCCGAGACGTCACATAGTTCGGCCGAAACGTCACTCAGGACGGCCGAGGCGTCGGCAGATCCCGCCGACACGTCAAAAAACCCCGGCGACGGTCGGCACTCAGGACGGCCGAGGCGTCACTCAGGTAACAAGACACGTGGTCCGCCGGAATCGTCATCGGCCGCTCGGCGCGCGATGTACATCTCTCGCCGATGGGCAAGTGTTGCCAGGAAGCAGGTGGAGGCGGCGTCAATGAATCGGATCAGCACTGGACTCCTCATGGCTCGAACCAGAACGTAGGTGATCGCGATCAGCTTGCTGTGCTCAGCCGCCAACTGATGGAGAGTCATGAGGGCGATGGTCATCAGGTGGTCCTCTCAACGTGCTGCCGTGAACGGTGCGCTGTGCCCTTGCACCCCGGGAAAGTGCGCGGGCTGATTGAGCTGTGACGACTCAGGTCCGGGCGTCCATGTTCTGGATATGCAACGGTCGTAATGGTGGATCGGACCCGCGCCTTCGAAGTCGTCGGCAGACTCGAACGCTCGATAGACACTGGCGGACCTTTGTGCTGGGGATTCCTAGTCACCTACGTCGATTGGGCGAGCCGGGGCGATCACCGTGTGCCGAAACGTTGAACACGAGGATGCTGTTCATCCAGATCCGTGTCGACGGTCCGGTCATACTCATGCGACAGGCCGGCGACTTGGCGTGCCGCAGCGCCGGCTCCCCGGCGTACCACTGGCAGTGCTGATCTGGCTCGCCGTTTGTGACGCCTCGCCCGCCGTTTGCGACGTCTCGGCGATCGGGTAGAAGTCGGGTGGATGGGTGGCTCACCTAGACTCGGCCCCATGCCGTTCGAGATTCCGGAGAACCTGCATCCCGACTGCGCGCCGATCGCGTGGCTGCTCGGGACGTGGCAGGGTAACGGGCGGGGTGACTACCCGGGAATCGATGCCTTCCAGTTCGGTCAGGAACTGGTCTTCGCCCACGACGGGAGACCGTTCTTTCACTACTTCTCACGCAGTTGGATCCTCGATTCCGAAGACAACGTGGTGCGTGACGCCGCGCTGGAGACCGGGTTTCTTCGGGCTCGGCCAGGCGGACAGCTGGAGTTGGTGCTGTCGCATCCGACCGGCTTCGCCGAGGTGTGGTACGGCGAGGCGGAGGGCGCGAAGTTCGAACTGGTCACCGACGCCGTGGTGCGAACTTCGAGTGCCAAGGACTACGCCGGGGGCAAGCGACTTTATGGATACGTTGACGGCGACCTGTTGTGGGCCTACGACATGGCGGCGATGGGTCACCCTTTGCAGCCTCATCTCTGGGGCAGATTGCAACGCGCATGAGCCGCCGCCATCTGACCGAACCTAACGACCACCCAGACAGCGCGGAGCCCGCTGAGGATCAGGCCGATCCGGATCAGCCCGGTCCGCAGTGGCAGGACCGGCTTCGGGGTCACGGTTACCGACTGACTCCGCAACGTGAGCTAGTGCTTCGGGCGGTCGACGAGTTGGGCCACGCGACCCCCGACGAGATCCTCGCCGAGGTGCGCCAACAATCGGCCGCGGTCAACGTCTCGACGGTCTACCGCAACCTCGAGGTGCTGGAGGAGATCGGCCTGGTGCGCCATGTCCACCTGAGCGACCGCACTCCGACATACCACTCCAACCAAGGTCACGCCCACTTTCACCTGGTCTGCCGGAATTGCCACCGCGTCACCTCCGTTGACCCAGACATGGCCGCAACGTTCGCGACCGCGCTGCGGCACCAGCAGGGCTTTGACGCCGACCTCGGTCACCTCACCGTGCATGGGCGTTGTGTCCAGTGCCCCGAGCCAGGGCGATCAAGTGAAGCAGGAGGCTCCGATGGCTAGCCCGCGACCAACCAGCCCGCTCCTCGAACTTGACGGCGCAGTCAGCGGCGACGGTATCGACGCGGCGGTTGCGGCCCACTACGGGTCGTTCAACGGTGAGCAGCGGACCCTGGTCACCGGCGAGGGATTCGTCGATCTGTCCCACCGCGACGTGGTCAAGGTCAGCGGCCCGGACCGTCTCGAATGGCTACACAATCTGACCACCCAGCACCTGCTCGGCCTCGCGCCGGGGGAGTGGGCCAGCGGGCTGATTCTCAGCCCGCACGGCCATGTGGAACACGCATTCGACGGCGTTGACGACTCCGCGTCCTTCCTGATGCACACCGAGCCTGGTGCCGGTTCGGCGCTGCGCGATTTCCTTGATCGCATGCGCTTTATGATGCGGGTCGAGGTGACTGACGAAACCGCCGAAACTGCCGTGGTCTGGCGTCCTGACGCGGCCACGCGACCTGGCTATAGCTTCGTTCCACGTGAACGTCTGACCGAGTATGCCGATGCCGCCGGCCCGGCCTGCGGCATGTGGGCCTTCGAGGCGCTGCGAATCGCGCGTGGTGAGCCGCGGTTGCACCTGGACACCGATCACCGCACGATCCCCAACGAGGTCGGCTGGATCGGGTCGGCGGTACACCTGGACAAAGGCTGCTACCGTGGCCAAGAGACCGTCGCCAGAGTCCACACGCTCGGTCGACCACCACGGCGGTTGACGCTGTTGCATCTCGACGGCACCGCCAACGCGTTGCCGACACTCGGCGCGGCGCTGACCCTGGACGGGCGACAGGTGGGTTTCGTCGGCAGCTCGGCGCGCCACTACGAACTCGGGCCGATCGCGCTGGCACTCCTCAAGCGTAACGTCGGCCTGGACAGCGTGTTGGACGTGGACGGCCTCCCAGCGAGCCAGGAGGTCATCGTCGATCCCGAGGTGGGGCTGCATGTCCGCCCGAAGCTGTAGCCGAAGCCGCAAGTCATGGTGAGTCATCCCGGCAGCGAGCAGCACCGCTACGCCGTTGTGGTAGCCGGCGGCGCGGGGACCCGACTGTGGCCGTTGAGTCGCCAGGATCTGCCAAAGCAGATGCAGGCGCTGATGAGCGACCAGTCCCTGATCGCCGAGACCGTGGACCGCCTGCGTGGCGTGGTGCCGTTCGAGCACGTCTTCATCTCGACCACGGAGAACTACCGGGACAAGATCGCCGAGCTTCTCCCGGAGATCGACCAGGCGAATTTCATCGTCGAGCCGGAGCCCCGGGGGACCCCCGCCGCCTTCGCCCTGTTCGCCGCGTACCTCTACGCCCGGGATCCGCAGGCGGTGATCTTCAGCCTGGCCTCTGACCACGCCATCACCGAGATCGACAAGTTCCAGCAGACGATGCGGGACTCCTTCACCCATATCGAGTCGTTCCCGGGGTCGGTTGCGATCGTCGGTATCAAGCCGACTCGGCCTGATACTGGGCTGGGTTACATCAAGGTGCGACCTGCCGAAAGTGACCAACCAGGTGCCGCTTTCGGCGTCGAGAAGTACATCGAGAAGCCGTCATACGACGTGGCGGCGACCTATGTGGACTCCGGCGACTACTACTGGAACTCCGCCTACTACTGTTTCACCGCCGCCACCCTGCTGACCGCCTACCAGGATGCCGAGCCTGAACTGGTCGCCGCGACCGGAGACTATCTGAAGACCGGCGAGCGAGCGTGCTACCTGTCGGCGCCGGTCAAGGCACACGAGATCGACCTGATCGATACCGTCAAGTATCCGCTCGCGTTGATCCCGGCGGACTTCACCTGGAGCGACATCGGCAATTGGGCGGCGCTACACCGTTCGCTCAGTGCCCTGATCGGCTCGGACGTGGTCTCGGCCACCGGCCGGGATCACCTCGACGTGCACAGCACCGGATGCCTGGTGGTCAATGGCGATGACCGGGTGGTGGTCACCGCGGGGCTGGACAACATAGCCGTGATCACGACTCCTGACGCGGTCATGGTGATCGACTTGAACAAGCTCGACGAGATGCCGGCCACGATGCAGGATCTGTTCGCCCGACTGCGGGCCGAAGGCAAGGGTGACTTGCTGTGAACGAGCAGCGAGTTCGTCAAGGGGGTGTGAGCGGATGCTGAGCCCCGAGGTAGTGGCCCGGCTGCGGGATCAGGCCGGAC
>JBOFLH010000317.1:0-2078 GCA_051657765.1 Nocardioides sp.
CCACCGAAGCAGAAGCCCACTACTATGCACAGAACGTGACCGATCAACCGGTCGGATCACAGAACCCCGAGGGTGTATGAAACCCGGGATGGTTCATCCCCAACAGCGGCTTCAACCAGCTACCGATCACGCCGACGACGCTCAATGTCGAACCAACTACTCCGGACTGGGTCGGCCACACGCACCGCGCCCAGTTCGATGACGGTCTGACCGCCATCGACTGGGTCCACAGACCCAGCCCGAACTTCCCCGACCAAGTCGTGCAGTCCCTGCTGGTTCGTCCCGACGGGCAAACCGAACTACACCCGCCAGTGGTCTATGCAGGTGAACTCCCCGAAATCATCCAGACCGAGGACTGGCTCGCCTACGCCATCCTCACCGCCAACGTCGCCGGCGTCCTCGGCCGCGCCCACGAAGCCACCCGCACCCTCATCCGACGCCACGCCGCTTAACCACCCACTACCCCGGCAGAGCCGGCCGCTCCAGGCTCCCGGCACCGCTCGGAATCAGGTCGAACCATCAGGCGGCCGGCGGGTTCAGCCGGCCATTGCTCAGCTTGACTCCGCATGAGGCCACCACCAGCGAACGACGCCGAACGAGTCAAAGCCCTCGGCCGACAGAAGCCTTCAACTCCCGATTGCTCACGCGACCACCACCGGAAGTCATAGAAGTCCGGGTCGCATTCACCGGCCTGGTTCTCGCCGATGCACTCATGCCCACGACCGAGCCGTCGCTCACTTCTCAAAGCCAGGGCCACCCTCAGCCGCCATCACGAGAACCACGGACTCGTTGGCGCTCGCTCCGGCGACCTCTCACCAGCCGTGACCGATGAGAGGTCCTTGGGGCCGAACATCGAACACCGAACACCACCACCGAGACGAAGGAGGAACAGCTGAGCATCACCACGACCAACGCAGCACGGACGACATGTTTGGCCTGCGGGCTCGCCCTCGACCCCATCTTCGCGGGCACCGGCATCCACGACATGTGCGCCAGTGACGAACAACACCGCCGCGTTCATCCACGGACCGCACCCGCGTGGCGCACGCCCTGGCCGCCACCGGAATCCCCGCCACCGCGGCATGCTCCGGGCGCCGGTCCGTCGCTACACGCCGTGCTGCCGGTCGGGATCGCCGACATGCTCACCAGCATCCTCGGCCCGATCGACGTACTCGAATACGCCGCCATCGATACCGCCACCACTGACGGTGCATCGCTCGTTGACGCCGACCGCCGAGATGCCGAGCGTCCACATGACGCGGTCGGGCAGGCGATCCAACGGGCGTCACGCGGCGACTACGACCAATGGCTGACTCACATCAGCTCCGCCGCCGGCTGCACCAGACCCATCCGGCTTCGCGGCCACGCCGAGGTCCACTCCACTGCCACCGGACGTTCGCTCGGCACTCGCCCCACCAGCGACATGCCCGACGGGATCATCTACAAACCCTGCGGCAACCGCCGGGCTCGCGCCTGCACCTGGTGCGCCGAGACCTACCGCGCCGATACCTATCACCTCGTCCGCACCGGGATCACCGGAGGGAAAATCGTCCCTGAGTCAGTCGCCTCGCATCCGTGCGTGTTTGCCACCTTCACCGCCCCCTCCTTCGGACCCGTCCACTCCGTCCGCCTCGCCGCACCCCAGGGAGGCGGACCGCCACGGCCGCGGATCTGTCGCCCATGCCGTAACCCCGAGCGCTGCCCCCACGGGCTGGACCTCGCATGCCGCCTCATCCACAACGCCGACGACCCCACACTCGGGCAGCCGATGTGTCTGGACTGCTATCGCCATGACGCGCAAGTGATCTGGAACCTCGCCTCCGGAGAACTTTGGCGACGCACCCTCGACCGCGCCAAACAACTACTCGGCACCTGGGCCAAACAACACGGCGTGAAGATCCGCGTCTCCTACGCCAAGGTCGCCGAAATGCAGGCTCGCGGCGTCATCCACTTCCACGCCCTCATCCGACTCGACGGAGTAGACCCCGCCGACCCGGCCGCGATCGTTCCCCCGCCAGTCGAAGCAGACGCTCAGCTCCTCGATGACCTCCTCCAGCAAGCTGTCGCGGCCACGTCTT
>JBOFLH010000318.1:0-7413 GCA_051657765.1 Nocardioides sp.
ACGCAGAGCTGACCTCACAGGATCGATGACACGGTCGGAGAATTCGCGGCGTCAGGGGATGCGGGCCACCACGCCATAGTTGGAGACCTCGGCCGGCGTGGGCCGCGGTGTGGGCTCATCCTCGGCACGCCACTGCGAGATGGCCTCCAGCCCTGGCGGAACCAGCTCGAGTCCGTCGAGCAGACGCGTGATCTGCTCGGCCGAGCGCGGCGTGATCGGGTCGGCGTCGGCTTTGAAGATCTCCGCGGCCCTGGCGCGGATCTCGGGAGGGATGTCGGCGACGAAATCGGCGGTGCCGCTCGACAAGGCGAGATGGCTACCGGAAGCCAATCCGCCGACAAGCCTATTCACGAGTCGCGCCGCATCGTCGTCGTCGCCGATGAAGTGCAGCACCGCGCACATGAGCAGGCCGACCGGCTTGGTCAGGTCCAGAGTCTGAGTCAGTTGCGGATCGGTCAGGATCGCGTCGGGATCGCGCATATCGGCATCGATATAGATCGTGGACCCTTCCGGGCTGCTGGTCAGCAGCGCTCGAGCATGGGTCAACACGATCGGGTCATTGTCGACGTAGGCCACCCTGACCGCGGGGTCGACCTCTTGGGCTATCTCGTGCACGTTAGGACTCGTCGGGAGCCCGGTGCCGATGTCGAGAAATTGCCGGATCCCGACCTCCTGAACCATATAGGTCACGGCCCGCCGCATGAATCGACGGTTCTCCCGGGCCGCGATCCTCGCCGTCGGGAAGATCTCCGCGATCGCATCTCCGGAGGCGCGATCGACCGCGTAGTTGGCCTTGCCACCCAGCCAGTAGTCGTAACGTCGGGCCGGATGCACCGTGGTGGTGTCGATACGCCGCTGAAGGTGTCGGTCCGGACTCACGCCGAAGTCACGCCTCTCCCCGTCCACGACTCCGGCCGGGATGACATCCCATGCCGACGGTCGATCCGCACCGAGCCGCGGTTCCCCACCCCCAACGTCTTGACCCCATCCCTCATCAGACGATTTATCTCTCGGTGCCACCCTACTCAACGGAAGTCCCGACGGTCTCATGGGACGACATGGCTCGGTGGTCCCATGAAGTTGAAGCCTCCTCGGGCCAGCCCGCGTCGCGAGCCAGACGCGGTGAGGAGCAGTGTGGCCTAGCTGCGCTATCGACGCCCATGGCGACTCGTTCTGATCGGTCCCGGTCGATACCGAGGGCATCCCGAGATCCACAGAATCGAGGGTTTTCGGGGAAAACGCGGAATAGGACGATCTGGTTCAAGAAAGAGCGGCGCCCCTGATCCACGTTTCCGCAGCTCAGGGGCGATTTTTCCGGTCGGGCTGACAGGATTTGAACCTGCGACCCCTTGACCCTCGGTGCGTTGCCAACTCCTCACGATGGCGCTTGCCGCAGTTTGCTGAAATGTGCGGCTGACCTGCAGGAATAGATGCACGCGCCTACTTCAGGCACTCGATCCGGGGCAGGCGATTTGACCTGGTTAGACGCCATGTGACGAGGTTTTCGGGGAGTAAACGGGGAACGGTTCGAATCTCGCTGTGCCCCTACGCGGCTCAATCCGTCATCGCCGTCCCCAACACGCCCAGCCGCGTCGAAGAGCAACGCAGGAGAGAGCCCCCGCCACGCCGGCAGATCGGTCGAGCGCGTCAGCCACGTGAAGCTCACTGTTATCTCGTGCGCCAGGATGACGAAGTTGCAACTCACGACGGCGAGTGCCCCCACTCCAACGCCCTCCGGCACCAAAACACTGAGCCGCGACAACCGATTGCCAGCCTCCCCGAACTTCATCATCAGCGAGTCCCCGGATTCCTGAAGCGCGCGTCAACCTTTGTGCCCTGCGCAGCACTACGGCTTGGACTGTCGTCGCCGGGGCGTCTGTCGCGGGTTCAGAGTGTTGTCCTGGCAAGCTGTGGTGGTGTCTGATGCTGCCGAGTCTTATGACGTGTTTCTCAGTTACAACTGGGACGACCGGCGTCATGTGCTGCCGTTGGTGGAGGCCTTGGAGCGGGAGGGCCTGGAGGTCTTTCGGGACGAGACCGGGATGCGGGATTACGACGATATCGGGCGCGAGATTGTTGCTGCGCTGAATGCGTCGCGGTCGTTGGTGGCGTTCATGACGAAGAGCTTTCCAGACAGCGTCTATTGCCGGTGGGAGGTGCATACGGCGCTGACCAAGGCCTACCGGCTGGATGGGGACACCGAGCGGATCATGACCGTGTTGCATGATGTCGACTTCGATGAGGTTCGACCGCGCCGGCTTACGGGGCTCCGGCTGCCTGACCGGGAAACGGCTCTGGAAGCCTTGGCCGCTTCAGTCGCGGCGAAGGTCGCAGAGCTGGACGGCCGCGCGTTCGGTGAGGCACTCGATCCGCCGCCCCTACGTTGGTGGCCAGTCCCCGGGGCCGCTTTCAAGGTTCGTGGGCGGGAGGGCTCGCTGTGGGACCTGCACGACGCCTTGCACGCCGCAGAGGACGCGGAGTCATCAGGCCCTGCGCTGGCACGGGTGGTGGGTGTCGGCGGGATCGGGAAGACGCTGCTTGCCGAGGAGTACGCACGGTCCTTTGCCGCGGATCATCCCGGCGGGGTGTTCGTTTTCCGTGGCTACGGCAGCCACCTTCACCAATCGAATCGGCTGATGGGCGTCGCTGGGCTGCATCGCGAGCAGGTCCGGAGCCTGGCTTCAGCGGTGTTGGCCCAGGACATAACCAACCTGAACGACGAGGTCGTGTCCGGGCTACTGGCCAAGCATCTTTCCGAGCTGGGTCCATACCTGTGGATCGTCGACGACGTGCCAGCCGATCTGGATACGGCCACGTTCCGCTCACTGCTGGCGCCCACGCCGAACGGGCGCACTCTGGTGACCAGCCGAGATCCGCGTGAGGCACTCGGCGGCCAGATTGTGACCCTGAATGGGTTGGACCGACTAGGCGCGGTCGGGCTGCTCACCAGCCGACGAGTCCCGCGAGGGCGGGCCGAACGGGATGCGGCGGCCGCCCTAGCAGTCACCGATCTCGGTGGCCATCCGCAAGCGCTGGCATTGGCGTCGGCCTTGACGGCCGATGCGGATTTCACCAGCTACGCGGCTCTGCGGACCGACCTCGCCTCTCCCGAGCCGGATACCTTGGAACTGGCCGGTGATCTGCATGGCGAACTGCCCGGCGGGCACGAACCAAGCATTGCGGCGACTCTGCTCCGCAGCATTGCCAAGGCCAGTGATCGGGCAAGGGAGATCTTGGAGGTCGCTTCGGTACTTGGCCCGGCGCCGTTGCCAGTCGACCTGGTGGCGAACACCATCGCCGCGGTTGCGAACATCACCGCCGACGAGGCGAGTGAATGCACCAAGAGCGGACTGGATGAGGCCACCTTACGGAGCCTCGCACGACCGGCCGGGTCGTCCTTGTGGGAGGTGCATGCCCTGGTAGCGCGGACCGTGCGGTTCGTCCGGAGGGCCGAGGGCCAGCCAGATGCAGTGCGGGGTGCCGCCGTGTGGGTCCTTACGGCGGCGCTGGACCAGAGCCGTGGCGAATACACTCATCGCGGCCTGGTCGACCTCCTGCCACACGTGCGAGCGCTCGCCGGTGATCTTGCGGAGGAGACCGACTGGCGCGTCTTCAACGAGGCCGCACGAGTCCACATCGAGTCGGGAGACCCACGGCCGGCGCTGAACCTGTACGCCGACCTGCACCAGGCCTGTGAAGCCGCGCTTGGGGAGGATCACGACATCACCCTGTCAGCGTTGGCCGGGCTGGGTATCGCCTACGGCGTGCTCGGCGACCATGATACCGCCTTGCCTCTGAAAACCCGTGTCTACCAGGGCCTGGCCAAGACGCTAGGGGCTGACCATCCGGACGTTTTGACCGCACTGAACAACGTGGCGGTCACCCACGACGACCTCGGCCAATACGCCGCCGCGCTCGAACGGTATCGGCAGGTGTACCGAACACGCCGCCGACTGCTGAGCATCCACCATCGCGACACCCTCGATGCTCTCGCCAATCTCGGTGTCGCCACCGGCCGTTTGGGTCAGCACCGGCTCGCGCTACGGCTCAAGCAGGCCGCCGCGGCTCGCCTGAGGGTCTTACTCGGTCCCGACTCGCCTGCCAGCTTGGACGCCCTCAACAACGTCGGGGCCAGTATGGTCGCCCTCCAGCGTCTCGACGAGGCACGCGGCATCTTCGCGGACGTTTTGGAAGGTCGACGGAGTGTACTGGGAGAACACCATCCCGACACACTCTCGGCCCGGGAGAACCTCGTCCTTGCCGCACCGAAACTGGACCGCGCCGTCTTGGGCGACATCTACGCTGCTCGGGTCGCCGGCCAGGGCCCCGGGCACCCCGACACGATCAGAACCCTGCGCAACCTCGTATGTGCCTGGACCGACGGCCGTGACAGATCGGGGTTCGAACCAGTAGCGGTTCTGACGTCGGAGATTCTGGTGGGTCGGCCGAGGCTGGACACCTGGGACGTCGACCTGCGGATCGCGATCTTCACCGCGGCAGCGGCTGCACATCAAGGCCGGGTCGATGCCGATGGCCCCGACCATCCCGACACGCTTCGTGCCCTGTGCCGACTCGCACACGCCACCGCGCTTCTCGATCAACTGGACGCACAACTCGACAATGCTGCTGTGCTGGCCGCCGATGCGGCTGAGGGGCTAGCCGACGAGCTCGGAGCCAGGCATCCTGACGCGGCGCTCGCCGCAGCCGTGCACGCCTGGATCTCCGACTGCCTGGAGTATCGCGACGATCCATAGAGCGACTAGCAGACACAGCAACGACTCTCCTCCCCGGTCTCCTGGTGTGGTCGGAGCGAGAGTGCCGTCAATCGGATGTGGCTGTCGCCAGGGGAGCTGGCAGCCACCGGTTGATGTGTTCGACCCGTGTCAGGTCGAGGTCTGCTGCCGCCCGAGTGTGGCGGCGTGCGACAGCTTCCCGGCCGTTGGCCGTCTCGGCGGCCGCGCGTCCGAGGTGTGCGCGCGCCTGCTCATGCCGATTCCCGCACCGCCGAGCAAGCGTGAGTGCCCGAGAGTGACATGACGACGACGTGGTTGCGTCACCGGTTCCCAGCATGACCTCTCCCAGGCAATTCAGCGCGATCGTCGCGTCGAGCCAGAGCCCCAAGCGAGTCATGGCCTCGACAGAAGACCGCAGATGCTGGACCGCCTCGTCTCGACGGCCAAGGGCGAGTTCGCTCAGCGCCCTATCGCGCATGGTGATGGCCGCGTTGCGTTCAGCTCCGGTTGACTCATAGAACGCCTGCGCGCTGGCCTGAGCCGTCACCGCAGCCAGGTAGTCACCGCGGCGGTGGTGGACCCAGGACTGGTCGTTGCGGACGGTGTGCTGCCCGTCGCGGTCGCCGAGTTCGGTGAACAGCTCAAAGGCATCAGTAAAGGCCGCGTCCGCCTCGTCGAGCCGGTCCAGTTGGACCAGAGCTCGTCCGAGGTGGTCCAGCACCGTTGCTTGCGCCCATACATCGCCGCATGCGCGGGCGGCGGTCAGCCCAACGGAATAGGTGCCGATCGATGCGTCCCAGGACCGAGACCAAAACAGGTAGCCGCGAAGCGCATGAGCCAGCCGCCAAGCGTGTTGATGCTGGCCGCGCGCGCCGCAGACCCGGCTCATCGCGGTCACGTTCGACGCCTCCCCCTCGAGCCAGGTCGACGCCTCGACCATGTCCACGAACGCCAGGCCGCCCAGAGTGCCCCGGCGTTGCTCCGGAGGCCGCCATGGCCGGTGACGGCCCGGAGTGAGCAAGCTGTCCGCAGCGGTCACCGCCTCAAGGTAGTAGGTGGCCAGGCGGGCCATGGCGGCGTCTTGATCTGACCGACCCAGGTCGCACTCCGCTACCCGGCTGGCGAACAACCGCACCAGGTCGTGGAACCCATATCGGCCCCTGGTCTGGGACTGGAGCAGACCGGCGTCCACCAGGAATTCAAGATCCCGCTCAACAGCTCGCGACGACCGACCGGCCAACACAGCCCCAGCAGCCGCGCTGATGTCAACCCCACCAGGCAACACCAGCAATCCGAACGTCGTTCGAAGGGTCTCCGGCAACCCACGGTAAGCGTGATCGAACGCCGCGACTGCTGCACGCTCGCCGTCGTCGAGCTCTGCGAGGCGACCGGTTTCGTCAGAGAGGTGGTCGGCCAACTCCGCGACCGACAGCCCTGAAACACCCCGACAGCGGGCGGCCGCGATCCGGATCGCCAACGGTAACCCGCCGCAATGTTGAACCACTTCGAGAATCGGCTCATGCTGTCCCACGGCCGTATCGGCGTCGCCCAGCTTGCCACTGTCGACCATTCGAGCGAAGAGGGCAGCAGCATCAACTGACGATAGTGGGGTAAGGGCAACGTGGGATGCCTCGTCGAGCGCCAAGAGTCGCCTGCGGCTGGTCACCACGACCGCACACCCGCCAGCGCCTGGGACTAGGCCATTGACTTGTCCCGCGGATGCCGCGTTGTCCAAGACGACCAGCATCCGCCGATGCGCGAGAAGCCCACGCCACTGTGCGGCGCGCCCGCTCAGATCCGCCGCAATCTCTTGACCGTCGACGCCGGCCTGCCGCAGCAGCGCATCGAGCGCTACCTCGACCGGCAGGCCGACCTCGTGGCCATTGAGGTCGAGGAAGACACAGCCATCGGGAAACCACTCCCTGACCCGGTGGGCCAGCTCGAGCGACAGTGAGGTCTTGCCAACTCCCGGCATCCCATGCAACACCACCAGCCTCAAGCCGCCCGCACCACCTTCGGTGCCAACAGCAGTAAGAAGACTGCTCACCTCACGCAGCTCGACAGCTCTGCCACTGAAGTGGCGGGTGACCGCAGGCACCGTCCACACCACCCGAGCACCAGCAGCGGCGACACGCCTGGTGCCCGAAGCGCGGGACGGCACCAACTCGACCAGACGCCCACCCATGCCCAGGGCGTCGTCACAACGTCGGGCCAACGACGGGTTCGCCCGCGACGAACCCGTCTCGACCTTACTGAGATAACCCCGGCTGTAATGCACCAGCTCCGCGAGCCCGGTCAGCGAAAGACCACACGCGATCCGCGCCTCACGCAACACCGCCCCAAACTGCCTACCGTCGCCTGTTTCCACCTCGACTGGGCAACAGGAAACACCTTCCCCGTCCCCCACAGACCCCGAGAACCTAGTCACGTGGCAAACCCTCCCCGTCTGGTGAACTCGCCAACGACTCAAGCACCGTATGGGTCCCGTCGGACCGAAAGCAACCACCAGGGAGACCCCGCCATCACATCCAGCTAACCGAAAGGAACCTCCAATGTCCGCAATCCGCATCACCAGCACACCACGTCGACTCATCGGCACTGCGCTCGCCACAGCAGCGCTCGCCGCCGGCGCACTCGCCAGCGCACCACCGGCCGCCGCCGCCAGCCCCTACATCGGCTC
>JBOFLH010000319.1:0-1979 GCA_051657765.1 Nocardioides sp.
GTTGCGAGCCTGGTCGCCGGCGGGTTCGGCCTGCGCGCCTTCGGACAGCCGGGCTTTCCCCTGGGCACCGCCTTCATCTCCAACGTCGGCAGTCTCGGGCTTGACGAGGCGTTCCTCGCACCGCTGCCCTTGGCGCGGACCCCGATGTACCTCGCCATCGGCGCCGTCCAGGAGAAGGCGGTCGTCATCGACGGCGAGGTCGTCGTCCGACCGGTGGCGGTGCTCGTCGCCACCGCCGACCATCGGCTCGTCGACGGTGCCCACGCCGGCCACATGTCCGACATCATCCGCACTCTCCTCGCGGACCCCGACCGTCTCGACCACCCCGCCGGAGGGTCGTAGCCCACCCTGCCGGGCGGGACACCCGCCGCTTCGCACGCGTGAGTTCCGCGCCGTCCTGGCGGTGACGCGGAAGACCCGCACTGACGGGATGCGTCTCTGTTCGCCCTGAGTTTCCGCGCCCTCACCGGCACGGCGCGGACGCCATGCCGACCTGCGGGTGTCCTCGCCCGACGGAACCGGGGCGGGCACCACGCACGGCGCCATCCATCCGGTACCCGCCGACGCCGATGGCATGATGCTGCGCTGCTACGCCGTGGGAGAGGCCGCTCGCGACATGCGGAACGGTTTCCGGCACCGGGTCGAGTGCGGCTGCTGGGCGGTCGTGGCGTTCAACGAGTTCGTCGGCACGATCACACGACCACCTCGACGCCGACGGCGTCCAACCTGGTCCTCACCGAACGTACCCGCCCTGGACCCCCGCTGGCCTGCGTCGAGGAAAGAGTGCCCCCGGACCAGGATTCACGCGCTTGTCGCGTAGGCCAAGCCATGACTCTTGGATTCGGGGCAAGAGCGTCACCAGACGACCCCGGGGGGCCAACGCGGGGCGAGTGCGTGCCCAGCGACTATGCAGTGTTGGTAGGAGCGTCGGGCACAACCTGGTGCAGGCAGTCGTTCGGCTACCCGCCCGTTCCGCTCTGCACCCACTCGACTCGACGCTTCATCTCATGACCCCACGCGTAGTCCTTGGTCATTCGCTGCGCCTGACCGAGAACGATGCTGGGCGCGATGCCGAGTTCGTCGGCGAGGGCGTTGACCGCCTTGGCGTTGCGCCCACTCGGAAGACGCCCGAGATGGCTTGGTGGGATGAGCACCTCGGCGGCGTACTGGTTCGCCTCGTCCTCGGCCTCGCTCCGGTCCTCGGTGAGGTAAAGGTCCTTGTCTCCGTGGAGGATGACGTGACCTAGTTCGTGGAACAGGGTGAACCAGAACTGGTCGTCGCTCTTCATCAGCAGCGACAGCTGGATCACCGGGTGGCCGTTCAGCCACCGGGTCGCCCCGTGGATGCCCAAGCCGGGAACGGGCGGGGTGAGGCAGAGCACAACGCCCACCGCCCGCAGATTCCGGACCGCCTGTTCGAGCCCGGCCAACGGCTCCACCCGGGTGAGCGCGCGCAGGTCACCGATCAGTGACTCCAACGCGGGCCGGTCGAACCTCGGGACATCGAGCAAACCGTCGTGATGCTGCTCGGCGAGACGCAACCATGTGGCGAGCGCCGGGCCGTTGTCCCGACTGACGGCGGACCGCCGATAGGCCACGCTGCCGTGTTCCCAGGTCGTACGAAACGCCTCCAGGCTGGCGACCCCGAGGAAACCGACGAGTTCGCGCACAGTCCCAGCTCGATCTTTGGCGGGGGACCGGATGATGCCGTGCTTCCTCAGGTACCTCAGCGGGAACTGCTGTGCGGCATCGTATTGGTCTGCCAGTGCTTCGTCGGCCGTCGTGCTCGCGACTGCGCCTCGGTACCCTGATTCGTACAGATTCCAGATCCGTGCCGGCACCCCGGTAACTCGAGCCAGGGCAAGGGACATCGCGTGAGACAGGGGCGCCTTGCCGCTGAGGAGTTCGCTGACGTGCTTCGGGGTCGCCCCCAAGCGCCGTGCCAGCTCAGCCGCGTTGATGCCCTCGCCCTCCATCCA
>JBOFLH010000320.1:0-3269 GCA_051657765.1 Nocardioides sp.
CTGCTGGTTCGTCCCGACGGGCACACCGAACTACACCCGCCAGTGGTCTGTGCAGGTGAACTCCCCGAGATCGTCCACACCGAAGACTGGCTCATGGAGCCGCCTATCGGAATCGAACCGATGACCTAATCATTACGAGACGCCGCTGACTCTGAGTGATGCCCGACCCGGCAAGCCTGTCTATGCTCGATAGAGCGGAGTGGTTGACGGTTGTTGAGGGCAGTCCCGAATGGTCCGGGGGCCTCTCGGGGGCCTCATTCGCCTCGGTAAGCTAGTCGTTTCGAAGCGTCTCCCCGAGGTGATCGCTAACTGTCGGTCTCTTCGGTCGGTGTGGGAGTTGCCCATGGGTCACTGTGTTTCTGTGTCTGGCTTCCGGTAGTCGCCCATGGATCGTCCTGTGGCCCTGTGGCCCACGGGTCGGCTGCTTTTGGAGGGGATGCTTGCCGCGTCTCCAGTTCCTGAAGCACTTCCGCCACCACTGATCTTACCTTCTGGCGGTTCGACCGCCGGGGTTCTGTCTCGCTCAGAAGCGCAGATACCGCTCGTCGAAGAGACTGGATCTGTTCGGTCAGGGCGACGAGGGCATCGACCTGTGGATCCGTGCTCTCTTCGAGCGCTCGGAAGCGCCCGGCGTCGGACAGTGGCGTTTGTATCGCCTCGGGGTTGTCTAGCGCTGCTTTTGCAAAACTCGCTAGCAGAGTTTGGGCTTCGTCGACGGTTGGAGGATGAGTCATGTCGTACCGAACGACTCGAACATCTTTTAAGTCGAATGGTATGCGCTCGCCCTTCTTGAAAATCAGGACGACTGGTTTTCCGTAGCCGTGCGCCGCAGCGAGTTCGTAGAAAACATTTGGGTTCAAGCCGGTCAAGTCGGCGAGTACAAGATCAGCATTTTGGATCGCGGCGATGATTCGTGGCGTGATGTTCCCTGGATTGGTGTCGTCGTCGGCTCGCTCAACCGTGTAGTCACGTGAGTCCAACGCCTTCTCGACGAGGTACTTGCGCACCATGTCTGCGTGCTCCCGTTCAGGACTCCTTTCTTCGCCTATCGGCGAGATGAAGAAGACGTGTTTCAGCTCACCCGAAGAGGTCTGTGTCATGCGCCATACCTTCTCACGCGCCTTGGCCCGAACGCTGCCCGGCCAAGCCAGTCCGAGGTGGGGGCAGGGGAGAGGTATCGATCCGATATAGGCCGGGTTGTGTGCTCGGCGATGTCCGGCGTCAGGGGTGAACGGAGTTCATCACGGAGTGACGCGTAGCGCCCTTGATGCCGGGCGGCGTCGTGCAGATGATTCGACTTCGGGTCGGTGGCTCGGTGGTGAGCGGGATGGTGAGTCTGGCCCGGTTCGGGTGTGTCCCGTGGGGCGTGGCCGAGCCACGGCCGGAGGTCTGGCGAGGTCCGCCCTGGGGCCTGCGCGCCGTCAGGCGCGCCTTGATCACATAGAGGTCAGCTCGGCAATCGACGCGATGCGGTCGCCGGGTTGATTGCCGAGGAGTGGCCGGGACCGGCTGAGGAGGGTCCGGCACGGTTCGTACACTCGTGGGATGCAACAGATGTTCTTGGCCTCGAAGCGGATCGGTGGGCTGAGCCATGTCTTGCCGGGGCCGCCCGGCGATCTGCGTACGGTCTTCGTGCCGACAGCCGGAGTGCCTTATGAGGCTGCTCCGTGGCTGGACCGTCGCCGCGACTGGCTGGATGCTGCCGGGTTCAAGGTCGAAGAACTCGAACTCAGCACAGCGAACCCTGACGAGGTAGCCACAGCTCTTGAGGTTGCGGATCTCGTGTATGTCGAGGGCGGGAACACGTACTACCTGCTGGAGCAGATGCAGCGGTGCCGGTTCTGGGAGGCAATGGCGCAGACAGACGCCGTGTATGCCGGATCTAGCGCTGGCGCGATTGTCGTGTGTCCGGACATCGGCTACATCGGCGGGCTTGATGATCGGGGGGCCGCGCCGGGATTGGTGAGCACGCAAGGGGCAGGACTGGTTGGGTTCAGCATCTTGCCGCATGTGGACGATTTACGGATCGCGGAGGAGCTAGCGCAGATCATCAGGAAGTGGCCCCAGGATGAGCTGCTGATCGGGCTCGACGATGACCAAGCGTTGATTGTGATTGGCGGCCTAGTGCAGTGCGTGTTCTCGCCGGAGGATCTGGTGGGGTTTGGTCAGTCCAGGACGGGGAACTCATAGACGAGCGAGGTCGTGTCGGCGGCGATGACCGACAGCATGACCTCTACCGGCCGCTCATTCTGATCGCGGATGGTCCGGATGAGTTCAAGTACCGGCGTCGCCGTCGGTAGGTCGAGCGCTTCGGACTCGGCGCGAGTGGGCATCCGAGCGCTCCACTCTTCGCGGATCGTGCTCGGTGAGTGCCCGGCCTGGTGGAGTTGACCGAAGTCTCCGCCGGTTCCGGTCTCCTGCTCCATCAGCGTGGTTCCGTTCGCGATGTCGAGCGGGTAGTAGGAGTCTGCGAGCTGGTGCGGTCGTTCCTCGATCGATACCAGGCGTCGGCGTACCCACACGGGCTCGCCCCCGGGTGTATCGAGTCGTTCTGCCACACTCGCGGGCGGCTGGACTTCGGCCAGCTCAAGAATCACGCGGCTTGCCGATGTGCCCTGGCTTGCGGCCTCTCCGCCGAGGATCGGTAGGCCTTCGGTGAGCCACCGGCTCCGGGCGTAGCGCTCCATCCCAATCCGCTGGATGTGTGGGCGGGCACGAACGAACGTGCCGACATTCGGAACCTTGATGATCAGACCCTCGCTGACGAGTGCGTCTAGGGCAGCGCGTGCGGTCCAGCGGGCCACGCCGTAGCGACTCATGAGCACGTTCTCACCCGGCACACGGTCGCCGTCGCTCAGTTGCCCGCTGCCGATGGCAGCGCGCAACGCGTCCGCGATCTGCTCGTTGAGCGCTGACTCCGCACTTGGATCGAGGTCCCTTAGCTCCATGAGACCTATCCTTCCGCAACTTCTCCGGAGAGGCTACTTGAAACCTCTCCGGAGAGGATGGTTAACTATGAACCTCTCCGGAGAGGCTGGAGAGAGTCAAAGGAGATCTGAGTTTCATGTCTAGTTACTGCGTTGATGGTGAGCGTCAGGTGATGTTCGCGACGGGGATTGTTGCGGAGGTCCCGGAGTGGGAGGAGGGGAAGGACGGGAAGCGTCGTCCGACGAAGGATCAGGCCCGTGATGAGGGTGAGGGCGGTACGGGGTGGCCGTTGTGGGGTGTGGAAGTTCTCTACACCTCGACGAGCTGGGGGCGTACTTCGA
>JBOFLH010000321.1:0-3615 GCA_051657765.1 Nocardioides sp.
GGTCTATGGCATCTGCACGGCCCCGATCGGTCAAACGCTGGTCTCGACCCCGTCCGCGACCAACTCGGTCACCGTCAAGTCAGCCACCGCCCCCTGCGGCCCGCTCGTGCCGACTGGCGGTGGTTTCAACACCGCTCAAGGTGCCCCGTTCAACGCCATCGTGAGCAACGATCTCGACCCGACCGGGCCGGGGGTGCTCACCGCCGCGGTCGAGCGAGTGCCATATGCCCCGAACTGGACCGTGATTTCGCGCGCTATCTGCGCCTGAGGGCGCGAAACGACGAGTGCTGCTGCTCCGCCGGCGGATCCGGCGGAGCAGCGACTCGTCTCGACCGTGCGCCACCGGCGACCCGGACCAAGATAACCTCGGTTCATGATTGATCCCCGGCTGCTTCGCGATCACCCGGCGCGTGTTCGTGCCGGCCAGGTCAAGCGTGGCCTGCCCCCGGAGGTGGTGGACCGCGCCTTGGCTGCCGATGAGGCGCGCCGGGCCGCTATCGCGGCCTTCGAGGCGGCCCGGGCCGAGCAGAAGCAGCTGGGCAAGCTGATCCCGCGAGCAACCCCGGAGGAGAAGCAGCGCCTGCTAGCCCGCACCAAGGCGCTGGCCGTCGAGGTGAAGCGGGCCGAAGCGACCCAGGTGGCCGCCGAAGAGGCGTGGCGTGACGCGGTAATGGCCATCCCGAACGTTGCCGCGGACGAGTGTCCCAGTGGCGGTGAAGAAGACTTCGTGGTCCTCGAAACGGTTGGCACGCCCCGGGACTTCGCCGTCGACGGCTTCGAACCGCGGGACCACATCGAGCTCGGCAGGATGCTCGGCGCCATCGATCTGGAGCGCGGCGCGAAAGTGTCGGGCTCACGTTTCTACTTCCTGACCGGAGTGGGTGCGCAACTGGAGCTCGCGCTCATCAATCTCGCGATGGCGCAGGCCAGCGACGCCGGCTTCACCCCGGTGATCGCCCCGTCGCTGGTCAAGCCGCGGGCGATGGACGGCACCGGCTTCCTCGGCCAGGCGGCCGATGACGTCTACCGGATCGAGGGCGAGGACCTTTACCTGGTCGGCACCTCGGAGGTGCCGATGGCGGCCTATCATGGCGACGAGATTCTGGACGGTGACACTCTGCCACGGCGGTACGCCGCGTTCAGCCCGTGCTTCCGCAAGGAGGCCGGTTCGCACGGTAAGGACACCAAGGGCATCATCCGGGTTCACTGGTTCGACAAGGTGGAGATGTTCGTCTACTCGACACTGGAGGACGCCGATGCCGAACACCGGCGCCTGTTGGAGTGGGAGAAGGAGTTCCTCGGCAAGCTGGAGCTGGCTTACCGGGTGATCGACGTCGCGGCCGGTGATCTGGGGCTAAGCGCGCAACGGAAGTTCGACTGTGAGGCATGGATCCCCACCCAAGGCAAGTATCGCGAACTCACCTCCACCTCCAACTGCACCGACTTCCAGAGCCGTCGCCTGGACACCCGGGGCCGCTTCGCGTCGCCGGAGCCCGGCGCGGGCCCGCAGGTGCGGCCGATCGCCACGCTCAACGGCACGCTGTGCGCGATGACGCGCACCATCGTCGCGCTCCTGGAAACCCATCAGCGGGCCGACGGTTCGGTTCGGGTGCCCGAGGCGCTGCGACAGTGGATGGGCACCGACGTCTTGGTGCCGGTGTAGTGAGCTTGAGTTCTTGGCGTCCCCAGCTGGTCGCCCTCGACATCGACGGCACGCTTCTGACCTGGGTGGAGGGGTCCGGTCAGACCGCTGAGCGGATTCCGTCCCGGGTGTACGCCGCAGTGCACACAGCCCGCGCGGCCGGTGCGCACGTGGTACTCGCCAGTGGCCGGTCACCGCACGGCATGGCCCGGATCGCGGACCTTCTGGACCTACCTTCGCCCGGCGCGCCGCCACTGTGGGCGGTCGGTTCCAACGGTTCGGTGATCTTCCGGTACTCCCCGCTGGAGGTGGTCTTCGAGGAAACCTTCGACGCGCGGGCCGGGGTTGCGGCCGTTCTTGAACATCACCCGGAGGCGCGAGTCGCGGTGGAGGAGCGCGGCAACGGCGCCGGCGCCGGTGAGGGATACCGAGTCAATCGGCCGTTCCCACCCGGTGAACTGTCCGGGGAGATGACCATCATGCCCGTCGAGCGGCTGGTCGCCGAGCCGGTCAGCCGGGTCATTATTCGGGACCCGGAGGCGACCGCGGACGACTTCGTCGACTTGATGGCCCGGCTGGGTCTGCACGGCACCGACTACGTGGTGGGCTGGTCGGCCTGGCTTGACCTGGCGCCGGTGGGAGTCTCCAAGGCCTCGGGCTTGGCCTATGTGTGCACCGAACTCGGCATCGCCGCGCGGGATGTGCTGGCGATCGGCGATGGTCGCAACGACATCGAGATGCTGAGTTGGGCGGGCCGCGGCGTGGCTATGGGCCAGGCCATCGATGTGGTGCGGGAAGCGGCGGACGACATCGCGGCAACGGTGTACGACGACGGTGCGGCGGCCGAGCTGGAGCGGTGGTTCGGTGGGTGACCGGTGAGCGGAGCGGCTGGCGATGCCCCTCAGCTCAGTCGACCATTGCCCAAGCTAGTCGCCACCGATCTCGATGGCACGCTATTGACGTCGTCCGGCGAGGTCAGCCCGCGCACTCGTCGGGCGCTGGCGCAGCTGGGCGCGTTGGATGTACCGCTGGTTGTGGTCACCGGTCGCCCGGTTCGCTGGATGGAGCAATTGTGGGGCGTGATCGGTGGTCACGGGTTGGCGGTCCTGTCCAACGGCGCGGTGGTGTACGACGTGTCGGCGCGTCGGATACGCACCGCCCGGACCTTGGAGCCGCAGATCCTGACCGAGGTGGCGGCCCGGTTGCGCGCCCGGATCCCGGGCACCGCGTTCGCGCTGGAGAAAGCTGGTGCCGTCGGGATCGAACCCGGGTTCCGGCCGCGACCGAGCCACTCGATGCACGGGGCCTTCCACACTGATACCACCCTGGTTGACGTCGGCAGGCTGGAGGACTTGGTCGACGATCGAGCGGTCAAGCTGTTGGCTCAGCATGAGGAGATCGTGCCGGAGGTTTTCTGGGCCCAGGTGCAGGCCGAGGTCGGGGATCTGGTGACCACCACCTGGTCCTCGGCGCACGCGATGGTCGAGATCAGCGCGTTTGGTGTCACCAAAGCGGCCACGCTGGCTGGGCTGGTCGCCGATCTGGGGCTGGGTGCCGTTGACGTGCTCGCGTTCGGTGACATGCCCAACGACGTCGGCATGTTGGGTTGGGCGGGTACGTCGTACGCCATGGCCAATGCGCACCCGCTGGCTCAGGACGCAGCCGACTATCTGACCTTGACGAACGATCAGGACGGGGTCGCCGAGATATTGGAGATGTTCTTCGCGAGTCGCCAGACATGAGCAGCTGGTTTGGTCAACGGCGCCGTGAGGTGGCGTCCGGGGCCGTGATGCGGTGTCATAGGCCCATGCGTGGTGGTGGGTGGATTCGAGGTGTCCTGGCGATGGTGTTCGCGGTGGTGGCGCTCGGCTGGTCCAGTGTGTCAGCCGCGTCCGCAGCGGAGCCGTGCAGTTGTGCCGAGCCAAATCCGGCGAACGACTTGGCGGTCTATGCCGAGCGAGTTCCAGTGGTCT
>JBOFLH010000322.1:0-2492 GCA_051657765.1 Nocardioides sp.
AGGTACTGCTCCAACTCGGGCAGGGTGATGCGGTTCGTCATATACACACCTGCTCGGGCGCATCCACCGGATTCACAGAGGTCAGCCTATTGGCGACCACCGACGAAATCCGGCCATCCCGGCGGGCTCGACCTGTTCACCGTTCCATCTCTATGCCTGACGGCCACTCCTCAACACAGCCGATGTTGTCGACGGACCCCTGAGATCCTCTTCGATCCAGCCTCCCCATCAAGGGCGAACAGTCAGATGAGCAGCACCTACACTGATGAGGCGCCACAGCGGACGTGCCTGAGCAACAGTAGGAGGCTGAGGACGGCCGTCCAGGCGAACTTCATGGCGTTCCAGAAGAAGAGGAAGACCAGCATGTTCAGCCAGCCGAGGCCGGGGTGGGCCGCTCCTTGGATGGCGAGCGCGGTCAGGCCGAGGTAGGCGGGCGTGGCGACGAGGGCGCCGGGGATCGCCCACGTGAGGCCACGCCGGCCGCGGAGCCAGTCAACTGCTCGGTTGGTGGGCATGTAGAAGCGGAGGTAGCCGCGGATCGCGGCGCTGAGGTTCCAGAGTGCGGTGAGCACAAGTGGCTCCTTCGGTGTGGTTCATCTCCGCTCTACTCCGCGGGCCCGACAGCGCGGCCGGACTATCGCCCCTTTTGGGGATAAGACCGAAGTCAGCGTCCCGCTCGCAGCCCTCCGCGCCGTCCTCTCAACGACGGAACGTCCCGACATAGCTCAAGCGAGTCGCACTTGGAGCACTTTTCCTCCCAGACAGGGAGGCGAGGAAGATCTTGTCCGACGCCTTCGACAGTCTCCAGAATGACCCTGCCGGGGCGTTCCCCGTCCGAAGGGCGGCGACTCCTGGTGCGATCTGTGGGTGGCAAGTCACTCCACCGAAGTGGGGGCGGCCGCCTGCGACACGGCCTGGAGACCACCTCGGGCAACTACTCCCTGGTTGGAGACACGAAGCTATCCATCAATCAGCTTGGCCGCCGCCTGGAGTCCGATCGCTATGCACCGCCGGGACCGGCTCGAGAGGTGTCATCCCTGTCGCGCCAGAGGTGGCCGTAGGTGTCGAGGGTGGTCTTGGCCGAGGCGTGGCGCAGCCGCGCCTGAACGACCTTCACGTCGAGCCCAGAGGCGATGAGTAGGGACTCGAAGTAGTGCCGGAGGTCGTGGAAACGGAAATTCTCGGGCAGACCAACCACCTCACGGGACGCGCGGACGGCGCGTTCGATCGTCCACGGACCCGCGGGGTGGCACCACTGGTCGCTGGCCAAGAACCGCCCGTCGCCGAGCTGGATCGCTTTGGCAAGGAGATGCGCCGTCTCCTTGGGGACCCGGACCGGGGTCCGGCTGTTGTCGGACTTGAGCGGTTCATCCAGCCACTGGGCCGATCCCCGATATCTTCGACGCCGAGGCCGGTCTGCGCCATCTCGCCGCCGCCCTTCGTGACGCCACAGGCAAACGCCGTCTCGACCTCGCCCAGATTGAAGAGTTACCAGCCCAGTACGCCGCCCGCAATCGCGCGCATGGGCGGCGGCGCCGGTCTGCTCCGGCGCCTCATGGAGCTCGCCGAGCTTGATGTCGATTGGCTGGCTCGGGTCCTGGCCCAGTCGCCGACGTACGGCTCACCCGCGGAGGTGGCCGAGCTGAACTGGAGTGTTGATGCCTTCGTCGGCGCCACGACCAGGGCCGACGCGCCCCGGCGCCGATACGATAGAGATATGTCCGACGCCTCGGCGCCCTCCCGGAAGCCACTCGGCGGCCCAACGGGCCGGCGTGTGGCCGCCCGCAGAGGCGAACTTCTCGACGTACTGAGCCGACATGGCGTCACGAATCCGGAGATCTTCGGCAGCGCCGCACGGGGCGACGATCGCGAGACCAGCGACGTCGACCTCCTTGTCGACTTTCGAGCCGGAACCGACATCATCGGCATCAAGCGCGAACTTGAAGACGTGCTCGGGGTACCCGTCGACTTGGTGCCGCGCAGTAGCCTCAAGGAGCGCGTGCGCTCGCGTGCCGCGAAGGACTTGCTGCCACTGTGAGCCGCGCCGACGCCGACCGCCTCGATGACGTCGCATCGGCTATCACGTCGATCCGCTCCCACCTCCGGCATAGCCCGATCTCTTGTTGAGATCGTGATGGACGCGGTCGCCATGCGACTCCTGGAGATCGGCGAATCAGTGCAGGGAATCAGCCCCGAGCTGACCGCGACGGAGCCCGGCATCCAGCGGACCGACATCGCAGGCATGCGCGACTTCCTCGCTCACCCGCTACGTCGCGACGAATCCCGAGATCATCCAGCTCACCGTCGACAAGCGCCTCTCGCCGAAGCCGTCGAACGCATGAAGGGCCTCCTACCGCCCGAGCGCCGACGGCGCACATCGCCCCGGCGTCACTCGGCCTGTTCCCGACTCGCCGTGCTGACGCCGGCCACGCGATGACGAACTGGCGGATCATCGTGGGCAGTCGGTGACCACGGTCGGCCAGGACCGCAAA
>JBOFLH010000323.1:0-1432 GCA_051657765.1 Nocardioides sp.
GGAAGCCTGGCCGGTCCGATATCCTCAACCAGTCGCGGTCTTCCCAGGCCGTGCTGAGCGCCTGTAGCTCAACGGATAGAGCATCTGACTACGGATCAGAAGGTTTGGGGTTCGAATCCCTACAGGCGCGCCACCCAAATCCCGGCCTGACCTGGGCGGATGCGATCACTGAGCCACATCCGAGTGTGCGGTGAAACGCGACTGAACGCGACGGCCTGCGGTTGGTCGTGTCGAATACGTGTCGAAGTTCCATCTTGCCCGACTGCTCACGGCCGGCAGATCCGGGTGGCTCACCACGGCTCGATCCCGGAGCTTCAGGTACACCGCCGGTGGCGACGCTTCCCGCCGTGCGGGTGGCCATGCGGCATGGGTGGTGAGCCGGGCCACATGCTTGGGGTACCGGTCGGTATCGTCTTGAAGGCTACGTCGCCCCCAGGAGAGAGATCGATGACCGCCGCCAGCAAGCCAGTACCCAGCCAGGATCTGAGCACCTTGCCGCCGGCCCACCCGACCTCAGTGGCGTTCTTCGACGAGACCGGAGCGATCGCCTCGGATCGCTTCTTTACCGTCGGACTGCTGCGCGTCGAAGACCATGCGGCACTCCTGAAGCAAGTCAAGGCGCTGCGCAAACAGCACAAGTTCTGGGACGAGTTCAAGTGGACCGGGCTCACAGCGGCCAATAGCAAGGTCTACATCGCACTCATCGAGCTCTTGTTGGCCTCACCGGCCAAGTTCAGTTGCTTCGTGGCTGATCGTCATGTCGCGGACCCGGTGGCTCGATTTCGTAGCACCTTCGCCGCGTACGAGAAGCTTGGGATCCAACTGCTCGTAGGCAGCATCCGGCCATACGAACTCGTATCCGTACTGGCGGACAACTACTCGGCGCCGGACAATCGGTGCTTCGAGAACACGGTGCGGGACGAGTGCAACCGCCGACTGGACAGGCTTGCGGTGGTGTCCGTTGTTCAAGTCGACTCAGCGGCCACTGAGGGCCTGCAGCTGGTCGACGTACTAACAGGAGCGGTGGGGTTCGGTTTCCGCGCTGCCGCCGGGAACGCTTCACACAGCAGCCGCAAGGGACGCGTAGCGCGACATCTACGCGATCTTTGCGGAGTACGAGACTTCAATGCAGGCCACCCAGACCCGAACTTCAACGTCAAGTTGTACGAACACGCGAACTGGCTGCGCCGAGAGCAGATGCGAGTCGGGCAGGGGAAGAAGCGGGTCCGCCGAGCTGGGCGTGGAAGAAGTCCCCAGTCGGTTTCGAAGGATTGATTTAGTATCACATGACCAGGCACTATGTAGGAGCAGCGCGTGGACTACGGGTCTGTAGCGCTGACGACCAGTAGGTCGTTGTTCTGTGCCGCGCGGGCTTCGGGTCTGTAGCGGCGGGCAGACGGATTGAGCGCCCAGGGCATGCCCTGGGCGCTCT
>JBOFLH010000324.1:0-3766 GCA_051657765.1 Nocardioides sp.
CCCCTCGTTTGCTGTCTCTTGACGAAATATGCTGTTGACCTGGGGGAATACATGTCCGCACCTGCTTCAGATGCTCGGCATTGTTGATGCGGTTGGACCCTTGGTAGACGTCTTTTGACGAGGTTTTCGGGGAGTAAACGGGGTATAGGTCGAATCTCGGAAAACGCAGCCGGAAGGCGGCAGATCGCCCGATCGTCCGAACCAAAGCGGCATGCCCGGCCGAGACAGCAGAGGGTTGCTGTTGGGCGGCCAAAGCATGCGGAGGTGAGGTCGCGTCTGCCAGCCGCCGGCGTTGGCGAGGGACCCGAGTCTGAGTGGCGTCCGTAAGGCGGATCGGCGACTTTCTCAAGTTTGCTCCGCGATAGAATCGCTATTTCTGGCACACAAAGCGGCAAGAGTGCGCAAGTCACGCTAGCGACTACCCGTCGGTTGACTTGGCTCGGGGAGGTGTACCTATGACGGATACGCACAGTGATGGGTGGCCTTCCGAGCCGCTTCATCAGATCAAGGCTGGTTCGGGCGGAACCGTGTTGGCAGTGGCGCTGGGCAACATCTCCGATGAGATAGGGGTGGTCGTCTCCGGCTGCGGCGATGGGACGGTACGACGCTGGGACGCCACCACCGGCGAAGCCATCGGTGGACCGTTGATTGGCCACGCGGGCCCGGTGGAGGCGATCGCCCTGGGCTGTGTCGACGGCCGGGACCTGATCGTCTCCGGTAGCGACGACGCGACCGTGCGGCGGTGGGACGCGGCCACCGGCGAAGCGATCGGGCAACCACTCACCGGCCACACCGGCGTGGTCTGGTCGGTGTCACACGACACCGTCAGCGGCAAGGAGATCATCGTCTCCGCCGGAGGCGACGGGACAGTGCGGCGGTGGGACGCCGCCACCGGCGAAGCAATCGGGCAACCCCTCACCGGCCACACCGGCGCAGTGTGGTCGGTGAGACTGGGCGGTGTCGGCGGCAGGAAGATGATCGTCTCCGCCGGCGGCGACGACGGAACGCTGCGGCGGTGGGACGCCGCCACCGGCGAAGCAATCGGGCAACCCCTCACCGGCCACACCGGCAGAGTGTGGTCAGTAGCGATGGGCAGCGCCGACAGCAGGGACGTCATCGTCTCCGCCGGAGGCGAAGACGGAACGATACGACGCTGGGACGCCACCACCGGCAGACCGATCGGC
The DNA here is from genome assembly GCA_051657765.1 of Nocardioides sp. GTDB lineage: Bacteria > Actinomycetota > Actinomycetes > Propionibacteriales > Nocardioidaceae > Nocardioides. Next base: position 1,185 of record JBOFLH010000324.1, read on the forward strand.
ATCCCCCTCGTCGGGCACACCGACGGGGTGGTGTCAGTCGCACTGGACAGCATCGCCGGCGGCCAGAACGTGATCGTATCCGGAAGCGAAGACGGCACCGTGCAGCGCTGGGACGCCGCCACCGGCAAACCGATCGGCATCCCCCTGATCGGACACACCAGCGCGGTGCTGGGAATCGCATTGGGTAGCGTTGATGACTTGGATGTGATCGTCTCCGCCGGGGGTGAGGACGGCACGATACGGCGCTGGGACGCCGCCACCGGCAGACCGATCGGGATCCCCCTCGTCGGGCACACCGATGGGGTGGTCTCAGTCACATTGGGTAACATCGCTGGCGGCCGGGAGATCATCCTGTCTGGCGGAGGCGATGAGACGGTACGACGCTGGGACGCCGCCACCGGCAAACCGATCGGCATACCCTTGATCGGACACACTGGTGCCGTGGTGTCAGTAGGCATAGGCGCTGTCGGGCGACGCGCGGTGATTGTCTCCGCGGGAGGCGAAGACGGCACGATACGACGCTGGGACGCCACCACCGGCGAAGCCATCGGGCAACCACTCACCGGCCACACCGGCGCCGTGATATCAGTAGCGATGGGCGCTGTCGGCCGAAGTACAGTGGTCATCTCCGCCGGAGGCGAAGACGGCACGATACGACGCTGGGACGCCACCACCGGCGAAGCCATCGGGCAACCACTCACCGGCCACACCGGCGCCGTGATATCGGTAGCGATGGGCACTGTTGACGGCCTGGACGTGATCGTTTCAGCTGGAGGCGAAGACGGCACGATACGACGCTGGGACGCCACCACCGGCGAACCGATCGGTATCCCCCTGATCGGACATGCCGACAGGGTGGTGTCGGTAGCGATGGGCACTGTCGGCGGCCAGGAGGTGATCGTCTCCAGCGGACTCGACGGTGATGTGACCATCTGGGAGGCATCGTCTCGCACCGGAGGACTCCGCCGGCCAGACCCACGTGTGACAGATCTTGCGGTCGCAGATATCGAGCGAACTCAAGACCAGTTGCGGCGCGAAGTCTTGGCTGCCTACCTCGATCGGTTGTTGGACCGAGTCAGCCGAACCGACGAGGAACGGCAGCGGGCAGTGTTTCATCTGGACGGCAGTTGGGGATCGGGCAAGTCGACTCTGATCGAGCTCGTACTGGATCCTGATTTGTCAGGGATCCAGCCGCCGCCGCGTCGACACATCAGTGACCCGCTGGTGGTTCGGTACGACGCTTGGCGAGAGAGCACTGTGGCGCCGGAGTGGTGGTCGCTGGCGACGACGCTCCATCGGGAAGTGCGATCGACACGTAGCTTCCCCACCCAATTGCTGATGTCGGTGGTCGACATCAGCACCCGACTTGCCCGCGCACGATCCTCGCTTGTCGCCGTCGCCGCACTTGGAATCCTTGCTCTGGGTCGCTGGATGGGTTGGTGGACCAGCCTGGAAGTGGCCGGTGACACGCTCGCCGTACTAATCGCCGTCCTTGCCTTCGGCGCGACCGCCGGCCGGCTCCTGTTCTGGCTGTCCCCAGTGTTCGGCAACCTCCATTCCCAAAGCGACGACAATCCCCTCGCTGAAATCGCCGCAGCGGTCACCCGACTCAGACGTTGGGTCCCTAGATGCACCGGCGCCCAGTTGATCGCTGACACCACTCTTGCCGCCGGGTTGGTACTCACCGTGTTGTGGTGGGCGAATGTCGTTGATGACGGCTCCGCTGTCAGTCCCCGACTCAGTACCCTCGGGCACGGGATATCCAGCTGGCTGATACCACTAACAGCGACAGGCATTACGGTGGCGCTTGCTGCACCTTTGGCCATACGGAAAGGCCACCGACGACAATCCCTACCGAGAATTGCTGCCACCGTTCAAACAGCCGAGCTGGGCTCGGCAACTAACTGGTTTACCGCAAGGCCAATGGTGATCTATCTGGCCCCGATCGTTGTAGCTGTCGCCATCATCTATTCGACGCCAACCCCAACTCTCCTCGCGACGCATGCAACCACCATCGCCATCGCCATGTTTGCCGCCCAGCTTGCTGGTTTTGGGTGGTGGACAGCAAAGCTGACGCTGTCAGCGCGCCGCCGACCGATACTCCTGGTAATCGACGACCTCGACCGCTGCCCAGCCAACCGCGTTGTCAAGCTCCTGGAGACCGTGCACACCCTGATGCGAGAGTCCGATCGAGCTCGCCGCCTAACCCAGTGGAGGCGGCCTGCGTCTCTCTTGGTGGTGGTTGCGGCCGACGGCCGTTGGGTCAGGCGGGCGTTCAGTACCACCTACGCGGATTTCGCTCCCCTTGGGAGCGCGGTCCACGGACTCGGCTCCGACTTCATCCAGAAGCTGTTTGACCACACCGTTCTCATCCCAGCTCTCAGCGCACAACAGGTCGTCGACTACATCGAAGCAGTCAGCAAGGACGAATCCACCGACTCAAGCCCAGCTACGCCCGTAGCAACCGTCAAACCGCCAGCAATCACCGACGCGCACTTCGATCTCATCAAGGATGAGATCGCGACCAGCACAGCGGAGCAACTCCAAAGCCCGCAACTGACCCGAAAAATCCGAAGCATCGC
>JBOFLH010000325.1:0-1320 GCA_051657765.1 Nocardioides sp.
TTCGTCATCCAGCAGTGGACCGGGGCCGAAGCCAAGCAGCTCCGTGCGGCCCTTCGTCTCAGCATGGACAGGGTTGCCCTCCGAGCACTTGGTGGGCGCAACAGGGATCGAACCTGTGACCGCTGGTTTGTAAGCAGCCAGCTATGCATCTATGCCGTCCGATTGTGACCCAGAATTCCGTCGAGCGCCGGCTTGGCATAGTCCGTATCTCGATCCCGTCCGCTTCCCCGCCTGGTGACACTGTTGGTGACGGAACCGAGCGGGCATAAATGCGGAATCCGGCCGAAAATCGCCAGTTGCCTGAGAGGATGAGCCGTGCGCAGAATTGCTCGGCTGCCCATGATCGTCCCGGTGATCGTTGTCGCCACAATTGCGTTGACGTTGGCATGTGCGTCGGCTCTCGCGATCGCTCACTACAGTTTTGGTTGGCCGTGGGGTGAGACTCTTCCGCCGAAGCCACAGCCTGGCGAGCCGACGTTTCTAGACGCACTCAAGCTCGGCCTGACCATCGGTGCCGGGTTCGGTGGTGCGGTGGCCCTGGTCGTCGCCTACCGCCGGCAGGGCATTCATGAGCGCCAGGAACCGCGGGAAAGGTACGGCGCGGCGGTCGCCCAGCTGGGAAGCGAGAACGCCACCGCTCGTCTCGCGGGTGTATATGCCCTGGCCAATCTGGCGGACGAATGGCCCGCACAGCGCCAGCAATGCGTGGACGTGCTGTGCGCCTACCTTCGCCTGCCATGGCAGAGCACCCCGGACGACGAGCATCCACTAGCAGCTCGCACGATCTCCAAGACAGTCTCCCGCGAGCCCGATGAGTCACGGACGTACACATACCGCGACTCGACCGGTGAAACTGAGGTCCGCAAGACCATCGTGCGCGTGATCGCCGACCACCTCCGGCCTACAGGTGCCGACGGGTTACGACGTATGCGGATCCGGGACGCACTCCGTCGAGAGAACAGGCATCGCGACGGCGCTTGGTCCCACCTTCAGCTCGACTTCACTAACGCGGCCTTACCGCACGTAAACATGAGCGACTGCGTCCTACCGCCGAAGTTGTCGTTCGGCGGCGTGACCTTCACCAGAGACGCCTGGTTCGGTGACGCGACCTTCACCGGAGACGCCTGGTTCGGTGACGCGACCTTCACCGGAGACGCCGGGTTCGACGGCGCGACCTTCACCGGAACCGCCTTATTCGCCGGCGTGACCTTCACCGGAGCCGCCGGGTTCGAAGGCGCGACCTTCACCACAGACGCCGGGTTCGACGGCGCGACCTTCACCAGAGACGCCGGGTTCGACGGCGCGACCTTCACCGGAACC
>JBOFLH010000326.1:0-6403 GCA_051657765.1 Nocardioides sp.
ACTACCGGTACGACGGGTCGCAGACCACGCTGTTCGGATGGGCCAACAACGGTAGCGGCTTCAACGCCCCCACAGCCCTATGGACCTCGGGGGCGGGTGCTTGGGACGGAAACCGCGTCATCAATGTCGGCGCGGGCGCAGCACCCTAGTTAGGCTCATTGCTGTCCTTGGCCGACAAGGAAATCGAGGAAGGTTGCAGTCGCCGCTGTGCGCTCCTGGCGCAAGCCCGAAACCCGGGTCTACATTTCAGCGCCGGAATAGCCACATGCCCATTCGCGGGAGTCGGACCTGCTGGCCGGTCTCATATGTGCTGGTCACCTGGCCGATCCACGACCACGTCATCCGGTTTCGCCGAGTTGATGACAGTCCACTGGATCAAGTTGCTTCTCGGTACTGCTTTGGCAGGAACAGCAATCGAGATCAGGCCCACGAGATCCTTCCGTTCGATCGGTGTCGTGTCGTCATCCGGCTCGCGGTCAGGCACAAGCGAAACAAGGATGACTCCGCGTGACGACGACTTGCCGAGCGAGGCAACCTGCTGTCCCAGCGCGATCGGCCTCACCGCTGCGCGGTGCTTCCGGTCGGAGCCGACGAAGTCGATACGTCTTGCGCGTCGCTTGCGCTTGACGACTGAAACGTCGCCGCCAAGCTCCGGGATGTTAAGAAGGCGGCCGCCCGTGTTGGGCCAGGTCCACACCACAGCCCAGTCGGTGATCTTCTTGTCATCTGTGGCCTTCTTGATGAAGCCACCGAACGCCTTGATGTTGGCCTCATACTCGTCGTTCCACGCGAGCTTCTCGAAGAGCTGAATGAACTCGGCGGCGCCTACCAGGCCGACTCTGGCTCGCTGACGGAAGCCCGTCCTCCCATCGAGTTCGTACGGAAGCATGACCTCGGTCGAGGCGTGGGTGAGAAGTGGCACGACCACCTCATCAAGATTGCTGCGATTTCTCTCGCTTCCACGCGGTGGGAGTCCATAGAGGTCCTGAATGTCGGTCGGAGCTCTATTGGCGATGACGGCGTTCCACATCTTGTTGCTGGCAGTCGGCTTGAGCCAAGGAAGGTGCTGGCTGACGAGCGGGGGAATCTGTCGCGGCTCCAACAAAGGCATGCCGTTCTCGTCGAAGCCCGCATACTGGCCCAGCTCGGCTCGAAATGCCTCTTCATCCATCAGAAGCGCTTCGAATGCCTCGTAGAGGTCCACCTGAGCATCGCGCCGAATGTAGAGCCGGACGAGGTCTTGGTAGCCGTGTCGGAATCCGAACCAGCGTCCCGCTTGCATGAGGGTGTCTGCTTGACCGGCTTTCCGCCGGAAGTAGGAGACGGTGAGTCCTTCGACTGTGAAGCCTCGACTCAACTGCGTTCCGCCTACGAGGATGCGCCAGACCTTGTCGGCTTCGAAGTCGAGCTTCTTCTGCTGAGCCTGGATCTCCTTGTCGGAGTTCACGATGAGGACCGGGTCGCCATCGATGGTGATCTCGGCCAGAGCCGTGCCGATGTATCGCTTGAGGTCATCGAACGAGGCTGGGATCGGAGCACCTGCTGCTCTAGCGTCCATGACCGGACTGAAGTCCTCGTTGTAGAGACTCCTTAGTCGAGCGAAGCCCTCAGACGAGTTGAACTTCGCCTTGCTCCACAGCGACCGGACGTCGGCTGCGGTGTCGGCATGGTCATCTTTCCTCACCGACTCGTGGACCAGCATCGTGTGGTGGCGGTATCTGGTGTCCGAGTTCGCCTCGCGGTATTTCTTGATGGCTCCCGAGAGAACCCACGCGTCGAGTGCCTCCTGAAGTTCCTCGATCCGGCGGTGCGGATCTGTGTTGACATCACCGACGAGTGGGCGGATGTGGGCAAGCTCGTTCGAGTTGGCGACCGTCTTCTCCTCGTCGTCCCAGCGCTTACCGACGTCGTGGAACTTCTGAACACCCATGTAGCCAGGCGGCGGGCGAAGCGACAGTACGAAGTCGGCCGGGAAAAGGTCTCTTTCGTCGTCAGGGTCTACGAACACGTTGGCGAAAGGGGTTGCGGTATAGCCGACGTACTGAGCGCGAGGACAGATCTCAAGGATCTCCGTGATGAGCTGGTTAATCGCTGTGCGCTTACGCTTCTCGGCCGCTCCCGTCTTCCACTTCGCTGGATTGGTCGTGTCGACCGAGGCCAGATCGGACTCGTCATCGATGATTAGGACGGGCAGTTCGACCAGATCATTTTTGAGCGGCTTCAGGTCTTGGATGAGCTTCTTGAGCGGCGCGCTGTTCTTCTTGAGAACTGCGACGTAGGCACCGGAGTGGAAGAGGTTCTCCGCCTCGTTGAGTGGCTTCTGCTTGTTCTTTCGCGCGTACTTGAGCCTCGTCATCGCCTGGGGCAGTCGCTTGTAGTCGCTGTGGTGGCTGGTCACGCGGGCGATCTCGACGACTCCCGGGAGAGTGAGTTCGTCACCATGTGTCACGAAGCGCTCGGCCAGCCAGTCTTCGTCCTGCTGGTAGTCAAGCTCCCTGGCTACGTTGGGGTCGGTCGGGTCCTGGCCGGCGAGGATGTTCTCAACACCCATGAGTTCCATATCCATGCGCCGCTGGGTCTGCGAGCGCAGGATCTCGATCGTGCCTGTAAGCACGATAATCAGTCGGTAACCTGCATCAATTGCCTTGGCGACGACTCCGGTGAAGTTCGCTGTCTTTCCGCTCTGCACGTAGCCGACGACCAAGCCCTTTGTCTGCTTCGCCTCGAGTCGCGTGGGGCGACTCAGTCGCTCGATCACTTCAGTGGTGGTTTCGTCGAGCGACGCGATCGACGACGCTGGCCATTTCTTAACTTGGAGGAGGTGCGACTCGTAGTTGTCCCAATACACACTGGTCCGTAGCTTCCGCTCCGTCGAATACCAGGGCTCGAAGACCTTGGAGATGACGACGGCGGGGGCCTCAAAGACGCCGACCCTCTCTGTGAACGCCACTGTTGCCTCGTCGACAAGATCTAGTCCCGCGTAAATCGCCGCGCGACGTTCCGGAGTCCTCGGTGATGTCTTGGCGTGCGTATGGTCTAGGTAGTCGTCCTGATTGTCCCACTTGGCCAACGCCATCCGAGCCTGGGTCAGGGCGGAGTCGTTCTCGGCCGCGCCACGCACAAACGCCGCAAGTGCCCGCTCGTCGATCGTTGAGTCCGCCATCATTGTCAGTAGAGGCAGCAGTGGCCTGGGGTGTTGGTTCTTCAGGGCGACAAAGGCGTTCGCCAAAGCGTCGGCCCAGGCCGGGCGCTGGTCGGTCATGGCCGTCAGTTCTCCTTCGATTCCACGAAAGTGCCCATTGGGTCTGGTAGCGAGGCGTACTCCAGGTCGGTCAGATCCACCCTGTACGAGACGTCGGACAGAAGTGCGAAGTTGGGCACGACCGGAGCCACGAGGTCGGGCGTCATGCCGGGGAAGTTGCCCTTGACGTCGTAGGCGCGTGGTTGAGATCGCAAAGCCCAGAAGCTCGCGTAGAGGTCGGAATCGTCATCCTGCCAGCCAAGACTCGAAAGCATGCCATCTACTGTGACGCGGTGACCGCGAGCGATCTTTCTCACATGGGCGACAGTCTGTGGAAGGGTTCGACCACCACCAGGGGAGTTCCTAGTGAGTTGCACGGACAATAGGCTGAGCGGAACGCCGCGCAGTGGGACTAGTTGGTCAAACCCGTGAATGACGTGACGCCGCCGTTCGCCACTCGTCGTTTTCACCTCGATGTGGACCGAGTCGAAGGTGAAGTCGTGCTCTCCTGAGAGCGGGCCTTGCCATGCTGCGATCGCCGGGCCCGCCCCAAGCTCGTGGATTAGGAACTCGAGGAAGAGCAACTCCCCGACCAGCCCGATCTCCTTCTCGGTGGTCATTGCGCCACGACTTGCGAACACGTTGCGGTGTCTGGCGACACCGGTGGCGACGGCTGCTGCTAGGGGCATCTTTTCGATTTGAAGTTCGTCGGCGATCGTGGCGAGCAGTCCGTACGCACCGTGCACGTGGCCTTCCACTCGTACCGTTATCTCGGCTAGCTCATCGTCCCCGGACGACACTGCATTGAAGCTGACGTTCTTGAGTTTCGCAACGTCCGGCTCGGGGCTTTCATAGGCCGTGACGAGGGCGATCAAGCTGTTCTTAGGGTCGAGCTGAAGGCGACAGGCAGGCTTGCCCCTAACAGGCAATGCCATGGGTGCGCCGTTGCTCCACAATTCGTCGAGCGTTGTGAATGTCAGGTGTCTCGCGTCCGGTGAAATCTCCACACCCTCCTCCTCACGCGCCACGCATACCCTCCTCGGTCGCCACGGCAGCCCCAAGGACACTCTTCCAAAGTGCGATCTCATCCTTGTCGCGCGACCCGAGGTGCTGGCCCTCGAAGACATGGTGCGTTAGCAGGAAGACCAGTGCTTTGAGGACCGGCGCGTCATTCAGGCTTCCTCCGTGTGGAGCGAACAATGCCCGGTAGCGACTGTTGAGCCACAGGACCTTTGCAGAGTGATCCACATCGAGGAACTCACCCGGCGACATCGGTTTCCAGATGATATTGACGGCACCGCCGTCGATAAAGGCCAGCTCTGTTCCGATGCGTTTGCGGACCGCGGGCGCGATGCCCTTCTCGGGCCGGATCACCGGCTTGCGCTGACGCTTCCGTTTGTTTGCGTCGGTGTAGATCGATTCGGCGTTCTGGAGAAAGGTCAGGAAGGTGGTGCCGTCATCGGCCTCGGCTTTGTTGATAGCGTCGTGGAAGACTGGCTCGAACTTCAATCCGCTCTTCTCGGGATTCATCGTTACCAGAGAGCCGATTGCGCCTGCGTCCTCCAGAACCACCCTTGCGAGCTGGCGCGATGCCGTTGGAGTGGCCGTATCCGACCAACCACCGATCTGGAGCAATCGATCATTTCGGTAGATATAGAACCCCTGAAACCGTTCGCCACTCTTGGTGCCGATCCGAAAGCCGGTTACGTCGGACTTAGCCGGCCAAACATGGCAGGACAGGTTGACGCGAGCTTCGCCTGCCGTGGCGATGAGGTCCTTGGGATACGCCGGGTGTCCTGAGGTCGCATAGCCGAATGGATCGATCGGCATTATCGGGATCCCCGGTCCCGGCAATGCTTCTCCTAGCTCGTCGATGAGTACGTCGATCTGAAGTCGTTTGGCGGCCAGGATGCGGTGGAAGGTGACCCCGAGGTGCGATCTGAGGGCTTCGTTGCGTATCGAGAGCCAACTGCGTGCCTCGTCGGCGTTTCGGCCGCGATAGGCATTGCGAATATGGGTCCACACGATCGAGGTGCCGTGGAGAGACCCAAGAACGACCTGTCGCTCGGCAGCATGCTCGGCCGCGATCTCGGTCGAAAGTACTTCGCACGTGAAGTCCTTTGAGAAGTCGGCGCGACGAATGCGACGCCCTACCGGCGTTGCGCCGCGCTGCGCGGACCACACCGTGAGCACGTCGCTATGGCTGAACGAGGCTGCTTTGAGGCCCATGCCGAAGTACCCAAGGTCTCCGGCGGTGTACGCGCGCTGATGGCCGATCGTCATAGCGTCATTGACAGAGTTCGCGTCCATGCCCTGGCCGTCGTCGAGGACCTCGACCTGAACAAGCCGGTCCCTTGTTGTTAGTAGTCGAACTGAGACTCGTGTCGCTCCGGCATCGATGCCGTTGTCGACGATGTCTGCGATTGCTGATTCCAAGGTGTGGTTGGCTCCGAGACTTCTCACCAGGCCGGCGTCGGGAGCGAGCTTGATTCGGTCGACTACGTCGTCGGAGGTCATCAGTGGACGTCCTTAGGAGCCTTCGGGTCGAAACCGAGGGTTTGGCTGTTCGGGCGCGCCGTGCGTGTGCGCGGTCGCAAGGTCGCCTCGAGGTGTGGTAGTACCTCGATGATTCTGAGCATCAACCTACTCCTCAACTCGATCCCGATCTCGAGCCGGGTGGGGCTCGACAAACTTGTGTACCAGAGAAGCCCGACAGAAACCCTTACAGTCCCTTGCGCCTCGATTGGACTATGGCCTCGACGAGATCTGCCGCGCGGTTAGGGTCCTCATGCTCCCAGATTCGGATCACCCGCCACCCAAGTTCTGCGAGATGGGCGTCGGTCTCCCGGTCACGCTCGATGTTGCGTGCGAGCTTCTCGGCCCACCAGGCGGCGTTGTTCTTCGGTGCTGTCTTGTGCTCGGGGCACCCGTGCCAGAAACAGCCGTCGACGAATACGATCACCCGGCTTGTCGCAAACGTCAGGTCCGCTCGCCTCCTGGGCAACCCTGGTATCGCCGCGTCCACGCGGTATCGGAGGCCCCGGGCGTGAAGTGCCCGGCGGAGATTCACCTCGGCCTTTGTATCCTTCCGTCGCTGGTCTGCCATTCGCTGAGATGTCCTGGGATCGGTGGCCGGCATCGGGATTACTCGTCTTCAAACCG
>JBOFLH010000327.1:0-2541 GCA_051657765.1 Nocardioides sp.
GACCCCTGGGGCGTCCCCAGCGGATCCGGCACCCTCAACCCCAAACTCGGCTACCGCGGCGAACTCACCAACAAAGCACTCCTCCACCTGAGAGCACGCAACTACCAACCCGCCACCGCCGCCTTCCTCGCCACCGACCCCCTCGACGGCGTCAACGGCACCCCCGTCACCAACAACCCCTACCACTACAGCAACAACAACCCTGCGAGCATGATTGATCCGACCGGCATGCGCCCCACCGAGAGCGACCTAACGGGAGAAGGAGCAAGCCTTGGCATTCCCGTCGCCGCACCCGCCGTCTGCCCGCCGGGCGGGGACACCGAAGTCGTGGTCGAGTATTACCCTGCTCGTCAGTTCTCTTGGTTCCAGGTGAAAGATGCGAACCTTCGTTGCGGGTCAAGCGCCAAGAAGTGGGGCTACCGTCACATTGCGAAGGATCACTACGGCAAGAAGGGCTTCTTGGATGAGAGCGATCTCTACTCGATCCGCTACGTGCTTAGCACGGCCCCACGCATTCGCGTATTCGATCCCCGGCCCAACAAAGAGCACGACTCATATGGCGCGCAGATGACGTGCGCCGTTGTGGAGAGACGCTCGGGCCTGAAGATCGGCGAGGTCATCCGATTCAGCGTCGTGGTGATTGTTAACAACAAGACCGGCAACGTGGTGAGTTCTTACATCCGGGGCAAGGACCCACTCTCGCTCGGGTATCGCCTGGACAAGGACCTTGGCATTCCATGCAGTCCGACCGGCACCCTTTAGTAGGAGGGCTTCTGTGACTGACGGCAGTCAGATTAGGGTTGGGACGAGCGAAGAGCTTGAAGAATTGCTTGTCCGAGAGATCGCGAGCGGACTCGGGGACGCAATTCCCGGGACCGGTGCGAAGCCGGTCCCAGAACTTGTAGGCACTCATTGGGTGATTGCCACTCGGCACGGTGCCTACTCGATCGCGCGGGCAGATGTTGAAGAAATTGTCCGGGACAGTGCTGTTCGATCGATCGGTGGCGAGGGCCTATCGCTCGACTTCGACACTGTAAGTGATGAAATCGGGGGATTCGTCATCGACGGTCGTCTATCGCTCGGTCTGCTGTAGCGAGCGCGCCGTAAAGGGGTCTGCTGCAGGTTCGGGTCTGCTGCAGATTCGGTTGACAGTCTGACCTGCCCTACAGCTTGGTTTCCAGAGTCGGTGACGAGTCGAGGCTCGACTGAAAGGCTCTGACCCGTGCCTCGTCCCTATCCTCCCGAGTTCCGTGCCCGCGCGATCGCGCTGGTCCGGTCGGGCAAGCAAGTGAAACAGACCGCCTACGAGCTCGGTATCAGCGCCGGGTGCCTGCACGACTGGATCAAGCAGGACCGCATCGATCGCGGGGAGATCCCCGGGACCACGACGAGCGAGTCCGTCGAGCTCCGAGCCGCCCGCAAGCGGATCCGAGAACTCGAGACCGAGCTGGCGATCGTGAAGCAGGCCGGGAAGTTCTTGGGCCAGGATCGGCCTCACCCAAAAGGATCCACCCGGTGATCGATCGACTCGCGGACACCGGGCTCCCCGTCGACCGCTGCTGCCAGACACTCGGCGTGTCCAGGCAGGGCTACTACCGCTACAAGCGCCGGGCAACGTCGGCCACCCAGCTCCGCCGGCAATGGCTCACGGGGTTGATCCGTGAGGTCCACGTCGCGTCCCGAGGCACCTACGGCTACCGCCGGATCCACGCCGAGCTGACGATGGCGATGAACGTTCAGGTCAGCTCACGACTCGTGTCGGTCCTGATGACCCAGGCCGGGATCTACGGGCTACCCGGGCCTGCACGGGTCAAGCGGCTGCGGGGTGTCGCCACCGCGGATGATCTCGTCAACCGCAAGTTCCATCGTCTCCACCCGAACGAGCTCTGGATGACCGACATCACCGAGCACCCCACGCGAGAAGGCAAGCTCTACTGCGCGGCCGTGATGGACGCCTTCAGCCGACGAATCGTCGGCTGGTCCATCGACAGTCGCCAAGACAGCACTCTGGTCGTCAACGCCCTCGACATGGCCATCCGGAACCGCCGCCCCGAGCCAGGCGGCATCGTGCACGCCGACCACGGCGTCCAATTCACCTCATGGGCCTTCGGCAACAAGATCCGCTCCGCCGGGCTCATGCCCTCCTTCGGCAGCGTCGGCGACGGCCTCGACAACGCGATGATGGAGAGCTTCTGGTCATCGATGCAGATCGAACTCCTCAACCGCCGTCGCTGGAAGACTCGGGTCGAACTCGCCAACGCGATATTCGACTACATCGAGATCTTCCACAATCGACAGCGACGCCACTCCGCTCTCGGCTACCGCACCCCGACCGAATACGAGAACCTCCCCGACACCATCCCCGCCTGACGACTCATCACCCAACCTGGAAACCAGGCCATAGGGCAGGTCAGTCGCTGCGCCGGCGGCCTCGGGCGGATCGGACGATCGCGGATGTGAGACCCGGTGACTGCGGTGTTGGTCCGGGGTCTCGCATCCAAGGATCCATCCAACGAACGCGTCGGTGCTCGACGTCCCGGC
>JBOFLH010000328.1:0-10866 GCA_051657765.1 Nocardioides sp.
CCAAAACCAGCAGCCGACACGTCGACCCCGCCGGCCGCCCGTACACCTACAACCCCGCCGTGCTCGACGAGCTCGCCGCGTGGTGGGCCACCACCCCACTCACAGACCGGCCCGCTCTCGATCTCCAGACCGCCCCCGGCCTCACCCCTGATACCGGCGACTCGCTCCCAGCGCCCGCACTACGCCGCCCCGTGCCGGTAGGAGCCCATGCATGAGAACTCACACCCCCGCCGCTGGCGGCCTGGTGCTACCCGGAATGCCCATAGCCACCAGTGACGCCCCGTTCAGTGACGCCCCGTTCAGTGACGCGCAGTTCAGTGATGACGGTCGCTTCCGGTACCTGCTGACGCGGTCGTGGGACCGGTCGGGGCCGGTGTTGGGGTGGGTGATGTTGAACCCCTCGACCGCTGATGCAGCGGCTGATGACGCCACGATCCGCCGCTGTCTGCGGTTCGCCCGCGACCTCGGCTACGGCGGCATCGCGGTGGTCAACCTCTACGCCTACCGCGCCACCCACCCGGCCGACCTATGGACCGCGGCGGATCCGGTCGGACCCGGCAACGACGCCGTCCTCGCCGAATTCCTCACCACCCGCGCCACCGCCGGTCAGTTGACGGTCGCGGGGTGGGGCACCCACGCCCCACCCGGCCGGGTCACTCACGTCGCTGGCCTGCCGGGGGCTGAGCGGTTGCACTGCCTCGCTGTCACCCGCTCGGGTGCACCCGGCCATCCCCTCCGACTCGCCGCCACCTCGCGGCCCACCCTCTGGAGACACCACCCATGACCCATGACACCACTGCACTCGCACCAGGGTCAGAGCACGATGCTCGTCCGGTGGGTGGGGTGTTCCGGTTCCTGCCCGCTCTCACCTTGATCGCGGTCGTCACCGTCACAGCCTCGTCGGAGTGGACTCTCGCCCGGACCGTGCTCGACTTGCCGCCGGCGGTGGCGTGGGCGGTGCCGGTGGCGATCGATTCCTACGTCATCGCCGCCCTCCACGCCCGCCGGGACGTCGCCCCCGCCCTTGCGGTGATGACCGGCGCGCTGCTCACCGCCACCGGCGCGCACCTCGCGGCCGCGGAGTACCCCGACGGCGAACTGCCGGTCACCGCCACCGCCCCAGCGGCCGCGGTCATCATGTGCGTGCTGGTGGTCGTGGCCTGGCGGGTCCACACCCTCCTCACCCCAGATGCGGCGGCCCCGTCAGGCGGACGGTCCGCGGCACCCAGGCCGGTCGCGGCTGATCCGGCCGCGGTGGCTGTGACCGAGCCCGCTGTTACTCAGGTGCGTGTTACTTCGGGCACACCGGTACCCGTGCTCGTTACCGAACTCGCCTCAGGCTCGGGCACAACCGTGCCCGAGCTGACGCCGGGCACACGTGGCCGGGCACACTCCGCACCCGCCCGGTCGACTGTTTCGTCGGGCCGGGCATGGTCGGATGCGGAGATCCTGGCCGACCTCGCGGGCCGGGTGCCGTCGGTTCGGGCGCTGCGGCGTGACTACGGCGTGGGCGCGTCCCGCGCCGCCCGCCTCCGCACCGCCGCCGGCCGCAGTGTCGTGGCACACGCCCGAGCAGAACCACATGCACCAAATACCGAAACAAGCCCGAAGAATCCAGATCAGGAATTACCACTGACCATCAACGGAATATCAGCCAGCAATTCAATAGCAGCTGACAGTCAGCATCACCCGAAGAATGCAGACCAAGAATGCACAGACAAAGACCAGACGCACCACACCCAGGCATCATCGACAAAGTAGGCCGGTTGAACGACCGTTCAACCGGTGCCGATAGCGAATCCACCACCATTCCCGGTGGGCAGGTGGCCCGCTGATGCTGTCGATATCGACCGGTCATTCCGCGGGGTACCTGACCGACCAGGTCGGTGCGGGGATGGAGTCCTACTACACCGGCGCCGTCGTGGCTGGGGAGCCGCCCGGGGTGTGGTGGGGCCGCGCCGCCACCACCTTGGGCCTGCACGGCGAAGTGGACGCCGAGGTGATGCATGCGATCTATGGGGAGTTCCTCGACCCGCGTGACCCGGCCTTCGTGGACCCGGGTACCCGGGCACAATCAGTGCGCCTGGGTCGGGCACCGAAGCGTTACCGCACCCCCGAGCAGGTCGTGGCGGATCGGGTACGCGGGTACACCGAGTCACACGCCGGGGTAACACCCGATGCGGAGCAGGTACAGGCGTGGTTACTCGAAGCCGAACGCGATACCCCGAAGGCGGTGGGGTTCTACGACGCCACCTTCTCCCCGGACAAGTCCGTGACCGTGCTGTGGGTGTCCGCGGCCCGGGCGGCGCATGACGCCCGCGACTCGGGCGACGAGGCCACCGCTGAGCGGTGGCAGCAGCTCGCGGACGGTGTCGAGGCTGCGGTGATGGAGGCCGGCGCCGCCGGCCTGGCGTACCTGGAGGAGAAGGCGTGCATTGTGCGGACCGGCCGGCACGGCACCCGCGCCCACACCGGACGGTGGGAACAAGCCACCGGGTTCACCGTGGCACGGTTTCTGCAGCACACCTCTCGCGACCTCGACCCCCAGTTGCACGTCCATCAGGCGATCTTGAACCGCGCCCAGACCCCCGACGGCACCTGGCGCGCCCTGGACAGCAAGGCCCTGCACTCCGCGCGGGCAGGTGCCGCTGCGATCAGTGAGCGGACCATGGAAGCGCTGCTGACGCAGTGGTTCGGGATCGTGTGGGAAGACCGCGAGGACGGCCTCGGCCGCCGCGTCGCCGAAGTCATGCCGGAGATCGAAGACCTGTTCTCGAGCCGGCGGCAGGCCATCACTGCCGGCCTCGCGCAGCGCATCGCGTCCTACGAGCAGGCCATCGGCAGGGCAGCGAACAACCTCGAACGCACTCGCCTGGCCGTGAAGACCACGCTGGCTTCACGGCGCGGGAAGACCCATCAGGGCGAAACCAGCGCCGAGCAGCACCAGCGGTGGGACGCCGAGGCCCAAACCCAGGTAGCTGGGGGGCTGACCCGGCAAGCCGAACTCCTGGTTGCGAAGGTCCCGGGGATACGCCGGTTCCTCCGCCACGGCCTGGCACCGGCCGACAGGTCGCCGGGTGTGCCGGTGGTGGAGGGGTTCTCGCCGGCGGCGGTGATCGCCGCGGCGGTCGAGGCGTGTCATGGACCGGATGGGCGGTCGACGTTCACCCGGCATGACCTGATCCGGCAGCTCGACCTCCACCTCCCCGCGAACCTCGGCCTCGCACCCGAGGAGATCCCGGCGCTGTTGGAGCAGCTCGCCGACCAAGCCCTCGCACCGCAGAAGGCCAGCCGTTGGCCCTTTGGTCGTGGTGAGGTGGCCGGGGTGGTGCAGGTCGCCGGCCGCCCCGTCGGCGACCACCACTCCGAGATCCGGGCCTGTGACCAGACCCCGGTGACGGTGAACCCGTCCGGTGTCCGGTACGCGGCCCGGGGGCATTTGGCCGCCGAGATGGCGGTCCTGGGCTCTGCTGGGGTCAGGGGCCGCCATGCCCTCAATGCGCGGGCGTTGGGTGAGTGGCTCGACCAAGACCCCGCGGGGTCGACGTTGTCGGTGTCGCAGCGCGCAGCCCTCGAAGGAATCGCCTGTAGTGATGCGGCACTGTCGGTGTTGGTGGGGCCGGCGGGGACCGGGAAGTCCTACACCGCCGGTGTACTCGATCAGGTGTGGCGGCACCACACCGGCACCGGACGAGTGGTGGGGGTGGCGATCACCCAGGCCGCTGCCGACGTCCTCGCCGACGACGGCATCACCGCGTCGGCGAACGTCGCGGCGTTCCTCGCCGCTCACACTCGTATCACCCAGGGGAGGGGGCAGCCCTATGACCGCCGCTGGAACCTCAGCAAGTGGGATCTCGTGTTGGTGGATGAGGCGTCCATGCTCGACACCGGTTCCCTCACCAGGTTGCACGACATCGTCGAAGCAGCCGGTGCGCGTCTGGTGTTGATGGGCGACCCCCACCAACTCTCCGCGGTCGGCGCGTCCGGGATGATGGCCGCCGCGATCGAGCGGGATGCGGAGACCTACACCCTGTCCGAGGTCCGACGGTTCACCCAGGCGTGGGAGCGGGAGGCGTCTCTCGCGCTGCGCGCCGGCCACGCTGACGCTGTTGGGGAGTACGACCGCCGGGGCCGGGTCGTGGACGGCGGCACCGAAACCAGCACCATCCGGGAACTCGCCCGCGCCGCTGCCGCGGACATCATCGCCGGCCGCCACACCATCGTGGTCACCGGGACCAACGATCATGCGGCGAAGGTCAACGTCGCTATCCGGAGCCACCTCGCCGACCTCGGACATGTCACCACCGACGCCGGTGTACTCCTCGGCCGGGACGGGACCTACGCCGGTATAGGTGACCTGGTCCAGGCCCGCCGGATCGACCACCAGCTCGGTCTGGTGAACCGGGAGACCTACCGGGTCGACAAGATCACCCCCACCGGCGAACTCAAGGTGACCTCCACCCGGACTGGTAACCGGCATCGGATGCCCGCCGCCTATGTCGAGACCGATGTCACCCTCGGGTACGCGATGACCGCACACGGCGCCGAAGGCGCCACCGCCGACACCGGCCACCTCCTCCTCTCCGGCAGCGATAGTCGGGAGGCGGTCTACGTCGGCCTCACACGAGGCCGCGCATCCAACACCGCCTGGGCCATCACCCAACAACCAGGCGCAGACCCCGACCCCACCGGCCGGGGCCTCCTCGCCACGGCGCTCGCCACACCCGTCGACCCCCTCAGCACCCCGGCCGAACACGCCGCGGTCGATATCGACGCCGCCGACCAGCAGCGCGCCAACCACGCCGGCACCCTGCTCGATCTGATCGAGGCCGAAACCCGCATCGCGTGCCGCGCACGTCTCGACCGACACCTCGACGAGCTCGCCGCCGAAGGGCTCCTCACCGACACAGATCGTGCCCGACTCGGTGCCGAACAAGGTACCGAACACCTATCGAGGCTCCTCCGCGCCCACGAGCACACCGGCGCCGACACCGCCCAGGTACTCCGGGACGCTGTCGCCGATCGGCGCGACCTCGGGGACGCCAAGTCCGTGTCCCAAGTCCTGGCCACCCGCATCACCGTCGCCACCAACGGACTCCCCGCACCAGCCGGGCTCGACCCGACACCTGGCGGGATCACCCAGCCCGAAGCCGAGCGGCTCGACGAGCTGCATCAGCTCCGGAACCAGCGCACCGCCGATCTCGGCGCTCAGGTCGCCAAGGACCAGCCCGAATGGGCGGTCACCGCGCTCGGCCCAGCACCTGACGCTGGTGCCGAGCGTGACGAGTGGGTGCAGGCTGCGGGCACCGTGGCGGCGTACCGGGAAGCCACCGCATGGGACCACCCCGACCAGCCGATCGGGCGCTGCCCCGGCGTACACAGGCCCGAACACCGCCACGCCTGGCACCACGCCTACACCGCAGCCGGGCGGCCTGAACACCGCCGACCGGAAGCTGAGATGACCGACGGCCGGCTCCTGACCCGGGTCCGGGCCGGGCGCCTCGCGCGCGCCGCCGAACCGCCCGCGGTCTACGACCAACAGCGCTCAGCGCACGCCCAAGCAGCCCACCACACCCGCGAAGCCGACCTCGCCACCGCCGCCGGCGACCACACCAAAGCCGAAACCCACCGCCAGCACGCAGACGAGTACACCGCCGCCGCGGCCAGGTACGACGACGTTGCCGGCGCCCGCGCCGAATACCGGCTCTACCACGCAGAGACCTACGAAGCCGCCGACACCGCCCTGGCCGAGCTCACCGCACGCGGCATCACCCCCGGCGCCGAGCCCGACCGCACTACTGCGGACGAATGGCTCGACGCTGACCGGGACCACGTGGTCGAGGAGGACCGGCACCGGCCCGTTACCGAAACCGACCTCCCCGAACGCCACCTTGAGCGTGAGGGCATTGCCCCAGTGATCGACGACACCGATGCCGCCGCCGGGTCACCCCGAGCTGAGACACCCCAGACCACCGGCCCGGATGAGCGGCCACAGGAGGTCGGCCAGCCGGTCGGGCAGCACCAGCCATCCGCGGCGCAGGGGACCGATCCGGTCGCTGGGTCTGGTGGTGAACCCGACCCGCGTGGGCGGGTGCCGTCGCCGGTGGTGTTCGTCGCTGAGATCGCGGCAGCCCAAGCCCGCGCCAGCGGTGACGCGCTCGCCGCGAAACAGGCTCAGGACGCCGCCCAGGCCGTCACCGAGGCCGAGGACGAGTGGCATGAGCACGAGCGCCGCGACCGCGACCGCAGGCGTCAGCAGCAACAGGAAGCCGACCGGGCCGGCGAACCCGCCACCGGTGGGCCGGTGTTGGAGACCCGGGGGCGGGATGAGTAGCCCCCGTCGAACCGCCCGTCGATCCGCCCGCCGGTCGGCTCGACGATGTCGTACAGCGGAGCATCGGCCGGCTCGGCGGGTGCGGAGGTACCGGCATGACGAGTACACCTGTGTGGATCTGTTCTCGGGGTTCGGTGGGCTGACTCAGGGGGTCGAGGCGGCGGGGTTTACTGCGATCACCGCAGCGAACCACAACCGCTACAAGGTGAAGGTTCACGAGGCCAACCACCCCCATGTCGAGCATTGGGTCGCCGACCTCGTCGACACCGAGTCGGCGGACTATCACGATGTCCGGCAGCTACCGGCAGCGGATTTGTTGGTGGCGGGGGTGAGTTGTAAGAACCACAGCCAGTCCAACAGCCAGCGCGCGTACGCCACCGGCGGCACCCTCTTCGACGTCGAGGACCCCGAGTTTGAGGCGGCGGTCACCCGGTCGGAGCGGGATCGGGCTACCGCGAACTGTGTCCTGCACTACGCCCAGACACATCGGCCGTTGGTGATGATCATCGAATGCACCACCGAACTCACCTCCTGGGGCCCCGCCCTCCCCGGCAAACCGAAGGTCGGGGACGGGTCCACGTTCCGGTGGTGGCTCCGCGAGATCGAGAAACTCGGCTACCGCCACCGCCAGCTCTACCTCAACAGTCGGTTCTTCGACGGCGACCAATCCCGCGACCGCTGGTACGGCATCTTCTGGGACACCAAGGTCCCCACCCCCGACCTCGAACACCGGCCACTCACGTACTGCGTGGCGTGTGCGGATGTGGTCGAGGCCCGGTGGACCTGGCGCACCGGGATCCCCCCAACTGGGTCGGTGCGTTACGGGAAGCAGTACGACTACCGCTGCCCCCGCTGCCGCCACCAGGTGGTTCCTCCGTCGGGGTATGCGCTGCGGTCGCTCGACCTGACCGATCTCGGTACCCGGATTGGGGACATGCCCCTGAAGACCATCCGGGACAAGAAGACCGGCCAGGTCTATGAATCGCCGTTGGCGCGGGCGACCATGGCCCGCGCGGAACGGTGCCGCCAACGGTTCGGTGAGTTCCCTGCGGTCCTCATGCCCACCAAGGCCCTCGGCCGCGGCGCCGACCGCCACCCCTGGCAACCATTCGCCACCCAAACCAGCCAGCAGGAGACCGCGGTGTTGTCGACCGGCGCGATCATGGCCGCCGCGGGCAACACCTACGAGCGCCCGGGCTCCGAATGCCGCACCCGGGGCCTGGGCGAGCCGTTGTGGACCGCGACCGCCACCAACAGCACCGGGATCCTCACCCCACCCCACGCGGCCCCCGTCCCAGTGGCTGTGCCGGCGGCGGTGGCGAACTTCCAGGGCACACCGCGTGGTGTCGACGAACCACTGCCCACCCAGCCCGGATCCCAGACCGTCGGACTGGTGTCGGCCGATGTGGTCCCCTTCCGCCGCAACACGGTGCCCACCACTCACGGCGAGCCCATGCCCACGGTTACCGGCGACCAGTACCCCGGGCTGCTGACCGCAGCCGGCCGGATCCAGAACAACGGGGCGATCGACGAGGCGAAGTACCGGAGCTATCCGCTCGACCACCCGCTCAGCACCGTCGTGGGGTCGGCCAACCAGCAAGGGTTCCTGTTCTCGGGCTGGATCAAGCAGAACGGCTCCACCGGCACCGAAACCACACCCCACGGTGTCGACGAGCCCCTGGCGACCCTCACTGCACGTGACACCACCAGCCTGCTCCACGCCGAATGGGTGCAACACCTCGACCAGCTCGCACTTGAGGACTGCTATTTCCGGATGACCCGGACTCATGAGATCGGCCGGGGCTGCGGATTCGACGTCGACTTCGCAGGCCACGCCGGCACGTTCAAGGTCTGGGGATCCGCCCGCGACCAAATCGACGGATACGGCAACGCCGTGTTCCCCAACATCGGCACCTGGATCGGCCGACAACTCCGGGCGGCCCTCCACGGCCAGCAGGTGATCGTATGACTCCGACTAGAACCGCCAACAACAGCCGAACACACTGTCGTGGTGGGGTGCGTCCGCCGATGCCCTATTCGGGTGGTAAACAAGGCATCGGCCACCGGATCGCTGCGACCTTCCCGGCACATGACCACTACCTCGAACCCTACGCCGGCGCCCTGTCGGTACTCCTGGCCAAACCCCCAGCAGCGATGGAAACCGTCTCGGATCTCAACGGCGATCTCATCTGCTTCTGGCGCATCCTGCGCGACAGTCCCGAGCAACTCGCGCGAGCCTGTGCGCTCACCCCCCACTCCCGTGCCGAACACCAAGCTTCACGTGACCTCCGTACCGGTCACGATGGCGGACCGATCGACGACCTCAAGAGGGCCCGCCGGGTCTGGGTCCAACTCGCCCAAGGCCGCGGCTCCAGACTCGGCACCCGCACCGGGTGGCGGTTCGTGCACGGCACCAACCGCATGGCGCTGGCGAAGTACCTCGACGGCTACCACCACCGCATCGCCCCAGCAGCCGCCCGCCTCCACGGCGTGTCCCTCGAATCAAGGCCTGCGGTCGACCTCATCCGGGCCTACCAGAGGCCAGGGTGTCTGATCTACGCAGACCCCCCATACCTCGCCGACGTCCGCCACGGCCGCCAATACGCCGTTGAGATGACCACCGTCGCCGAGCACGAGGAACTCCTCGACCTGCTCGTGTCGTCGCCCGCACATGTGGCGGTCTCCGGATATGACCACCCCCTCTACCACCACGCCTTGCGTGGCTGGGAGATCCACAGATTCGCCGCCACCAACATGCGCGGCAACCCCCGCACCGAAGTCCTCTGGACCAACTACCAACCCCAACCCGCGCTCTTCACCCTCGACCGCCAAGAACAGGAGCCAGGCCAGTGAACGCACCCGCACCCCATCACGCCCGGGCGGTACGTCGAGGAGACCGTCAGACGGTGCGGCCGTACTCGTCGCGCTGGCCGTCGATCGTGCGGAACGGCTCGGCCAACGGCACCCACCAAAACCGGCTACGCATCCCCACCGCGAACGCCAACCCATCCACTGCACCCGCCACATACGCCGCCTCCGCCGAGGTCGGATCCAACACGCTGTTGATCCCGATCGCCTCCTCAAGCTGCGACTCGATCCCCGCCAACGACCGATCCGTGGAGAACTCACACATCACCGCGGTGATGTCCGTCGCACCCAACAACCACCCCAACGCCTCAAACGTCCCAGACCCCATCCGGACCCGAAACTCCCGATCCAAATCCGACATCGCCGGATCATTCCGCGCACCGTTCTGCAGACGCCGCGCCAGATTCGCCACGAACCGCAAATCAGCCGCCGGCACCGCGACCCAATCACCCAACAGCCGCCGGCCCGCTTCCTGTGTAGCCACCACGCCCTACCTCCTCCGAAACCCAGCCGCACCACACGACCAGCCACCCATCAGCGTGAACCCCACCACCGACACCCCACCGGAAGGAACCTCATGAACCACCACCCCCACACCGCCAACCGAAGAACCGCTCAGGCCCAACAAACCACAGCCGCCGAAGAGCACCTGACCATCCCCGAAGTCTGCGCCGAACTCAAAACCAGCCGATCCACCTTCTACTACTGGCGACAAACCGGCCGAGCACCCCAATGCATCCGCCTCCCCAACGGCGAACTCCGCATCACCAGAACCGACCTCCACACCTGGCTACAAGCCCACACCGAACACAACCCCAACCAACAGGACAACCACCAATGAACACCCACCCACAACCCGGCCGACCCAGTCGCCGAGCTCGCGACCGTCCGCCGGGCCGTAAACGATCACAGGTGAGCAAGACGAGCGCCGCCAAGATGCACCGACGCTGTCAGATGTCCGTCGCTGCCCGGGTGCAGGAGGTTGTCGCCGCCGCACCGAGACTGTCAGGAGAGCAGCGAACCGCCCTGGAAGACCTTCTTCGAAGCTCGTACCGCCGACGACACTGACTTTGCCCTATCCGGCGCCGCCCCGAGGCCAGCTAATCGTCACTGACTGTGGGTCGAACTCCCTCGCGTTGCCTGGTCCGATTCGGTTGACGACAATCCGCACTCCCAGCAACCTGAGGATTCGCTTCCGCGTCTCGATGTCCGCGGCGCCCCAGGCCTCCGCGACATTCGCGCCGGCATATGCAGACATCTCCGTCGTTGGTTGCGCCTGCGCCAGGCGCTCACGCTCAGCTGATAGCTGCGGCCGGAGTCTGCCAGTGATCCGAGCAAGCTGGTCGCCACTCAGGATGTCTTCGGCAAATTGGTCGGCAGCCAACGCCAACTTTGCTTCCAACGCCTCGATTCGATCCCGCGCCGATGTGGCCGCACCCGGGTCACCGCCCAGCAATCGGATCCCATCACGCTCAAGTACGCCGACGACGACACCGTTCACGAGACCATCGACATCGGCCATCCTCCGCTGAACCTTCTGACAACCCGCATGCGGACACTTGTAATAGTGCGGATAGAAGCGATCCCTGCCGCTCTTCAATCGGTACGTGAATTCTGCAGTTCCAACCAGGTGTCGATCGCACTCGCCACAAATAGCAATCGAG
>JBOFLH010000329.1:0-12499 GCA_051657765.1 Nocardioides sp.
CCACCGCCCCACAAGCCAGGGCCGCCGGATCGATCAGGTGAGCCGCCTTGTAGGCGCCGAAGGTAACCGTCAGGTCGGCCGGCAGATAGCTACCGTGGATCTCTCCGCTGTCCACGTCGACCCCGCTGGGCACATCGACGGCTACGACCGGCACCCCCGGGCAATCCCGCAGGCTTTGCGCGATCGCCGCATCCGTGGCCGGCCGCAAGCCGCCGTGGGCACCGATGCCGACCACGCCGTCCAGCACCAGATCTACCGGTCGGCGGGGATCGTGGCTGGGCGCTGAGCCGGCTGCCCGCCGGGTGCCGTCCGGTCGCCAGAGCCGGCCTCCGGCGGCCCGAAAGGCGGCGAGACCGGCGCGGTGGACGCGACCGGGTGATACCAACGCCGCCTCGACCAGGGCGCCCCGACGACTCAGCAACGCACCGGCGTACAGGGTGTCTCCACCGTTGTCGCCCGAGCCGACCAGCAACCTGACCCGTCGACCGTATGCGGCACCGAGAAAGTCGATCACCGCGTGAGCCAACCCGTGTGCGGCGCGCTGCATCAGCGTGTCCGCGGACAGGCCGGCTTTCTGGAGCCGGCTCAGCTCCGCGGCCTCAGCAGCTCGGATCTGAGCGACGCCGAACGCCGTTCGCATGCCTAATGCTCCAAGACCACAACAGCCGAGGCGATGCCTGCATCGTGCGAGAGGGAGAGGTGTACGCCGCCGACATTGAGCGCTTCGGCCGCCGCAAGCACGCTGCCGCGCAGGGTGAAGAACGGGCGTCCGGTGTCTTCGGAGAACACCTCGGCATCGCGCCAAGCCAACCCACCAGGCCCGCCGAGCGCCTTGACCAGCGCTTCCTTGGCGGCGAAGCGGGCGGCGAGCGACGGCAGCAACCGGACCGCCTCATCCGGCGTGAATAGCCTGTCGACCAGCCCCGGCGTTCGCTTGAGTGACAACCCGAAGCGTTCGATGTCGACCACGTCGATGCCTACCCCGACGATACTCATGCCGACCCTACCGCGCTCGGGGTTGGCCGACCCGTCATGGGCCGGCTCACTGGGCGACTGGCCGGCATGGGCGCGGCTGGCTATTCAACGGTCACCGACTTGGCCAGATTGCGCGGCTGGTCAACGTCATGGCCCAGCACGGTGGCCAGCTCGCAGGCGAACAGCTGCAACGGCACCGACGCCACCAGCGGCTGCAGCAACACCGGCACCCGCGGCAACCGGATCAGCACATCGGCGTACGGCTCGATGGTCGCGTCGCCCTCCTCGACCAGGCAGATGGTCAAGGCGCCGCGAGCGCGCACCTCCTGGATACCGCTCAGCACTTTGTCGTGCAGTTGGTCTCGCCCACGCGGCGGGATGACGCAGAAGACCGGGAGGCCGTTCTGAATCAGCGCGATTGGACCGTGCTTGAGCTCGCCGGCCGCAAAGCCCTCCGCATGGAGATAGGCGAGTTCCTTGAGCTTCAACGCACCCTCCAACGCCACGGGGTAGCCGGCGTGCCGGCCCAGAAAGAGCACCGTGGTCGCGGTTGACTGATCTTGGGCCAAGGCATAGATCTGCTGAGCCTGGTCGAGCACGGTTTGGATGTGGGCCGGTATCTGATCGAGCTGATCGAGCACCTGCGTGATCTCGTCGCCATACCTAGTGCCCTTGACCTGCGCCAGATAGAGCGCCAGGAGATAGCAGGCCACCAGCTGGGTGAGGAAACCCTTGGTGGAGGCCACCCCGATCTCCGGACCGGCGTGGGTGTACAGCACCGCGTCGGACTCTCGCGGAATCGTCGATCCGTTGGTGTTGCAGATCGCCAGCACGCGAGATCGCTGGCCTCTGGCATGCCGGATGGCCTGCAACGTGTCGGCGGTCTCACCGGATTGGCTGATCGCGACCACGAGGGTGTCGCCGGTCAAAATAGGGTCGCGGTAGCGGAACTCCGAGGCCAGCTCAACCTCCACCGGGATCCGGGTCCAGTGCTCGATGGCGTATTTGCCGACCATCGCCGCGTAGAACGACGTACCACAGGCGACGATGATGATCTTGTCCACATCGCGCAGCTCTTGCTCGGACAGCCGCATCTCGTCAAGCTGCAACGCACCCGAAACAGCACGGCGCCCTAACAGGGAATCTGCCACCGCCTGCGGCTGCTCGAAGATCTCCTTGCGCATAAACCAGTCGTAGCCGTCCTTTTCGGCGGCGGAGAGATCCCAGTCCACGTGGTAGCGCCGACCTCGCTGGGAACGCCCGTCAAAGTCAGTGACCTCGACGCCATCGCGGGTGATCGTGACCACCTGATCCTGACCCAGCTCCAAGGCGTCGCGAGTGTGCTCGATAAAGGCGGCGACGTCGGAGCCCAGGAAGTTCTCGCCCTGGCCCAGACCGACCACCAGGGGGCTGTTGCGGCGGGCCGCGACCACCCGCGTCGGATCACCGGCGTCCACCGCGACAAGGGTGAACGCACCAGTGAGCTGTCGGCAGGTGCGCTGCATCGCGGTGGTGAGATCAGCGCCCGCGAGCAGCTCGCGCTCGAGAAGATGGGCGGCCACCTCGGTGTCGGTCTCCGAGACCAAGTCGTGGCCGGCCCGCTCGAGTTCGGCTCGAAGCACGGCGAAGTTCTCCACAATGCCGTTGTGTACCAGCGCGACCCGTCCGGTCTTGCCGAGGTGCGGGTGGGCGTTGCGGTCGGTGGGCGGTCCATGGGTAGCCCACCGGGTATGACCAACCCCGACCTGCGAGGGTGGCAGCGGCTCGGACGCCATCGACTTCTCCAGGTTGGCCAGTTTGCCAGCGCGTTTGTCGCTGGCAATCGCGCCGCGGCCAGCCTCGTCGGCATACACCAGGGCGATCCCGGCGGAGTCGTATCCGCGGTACTCCAGCCGGCGGAGGCCATCGATGATCACATCTTGCGCCTGCTGTGGGCCCACGTAACCAACGATTCCGCACATAGCCACCGAGTGTATCCATCGTGCGGTCCATCCGTCGTGCGGTGACATGGTTAGGCCGGAACCGGACGCCCTGCAACAATTCGGCTCGTGACCGACTCAGCGGCTGGCGCGGTAGCCGCCGGCGATCAGCCGTCCTCGCCGTATGTCGAGTTGAGCCGGGCCGACTGGGCCGCGCTGGCGCCCGAGGTCCGCGACCCGCTGAACGCCGAGGAGATCGCCCGCCTTCGTGGCCTCGGCGATGCGCTCGACCTAGATGAAGTCCGCCAGGTCTACCTGCCGCTGTCGCGGCTGCTCAGCTTGTACGTCGAGTCGGCCGGCCGACTCAACCGGGCGCAGTGGGACTTCTTGGGCAAGCCCACTCGGGCCCGCACCCCGTTCGTCATCGGACTGGCCGGGTCAGTGGCGGTGGGCAAGTCGACCACGGCGCGGGTGCTGCAGCAGATGCTGGCGCTCTGGCCCGCGCATCCGCACGTCGCGCTGATCACCACTGACGGTTTCCTGTTGCCCAACACCGAGTTGGAGCGGCGTGGGATCCTGCATCGCAAGGGATTCCCGGAAAGCTACGACCGCCGATCCTTGTTGAGGTTCGTGGTGGACATCAAGTCTGGCAAGGACGAGGTCGAGGCACCCAGCTATTCGCACCTGGCCTATGACGTGCAACCCGGCGCCCGGATTGCCGTCCGACGCCCGGACATCGTGATAGTCGAAGGCCTCAACGTCCTGCAACCCGCGCGGGTGCTAGCGGACGGCCGATCCGGGTTGGCGGTCAGCGACTTCTTCGACTTCACGGTGTATGTCGATGCCCAGGCCGCGCACATCAGGCAGTGGTACGTGGACCGCTTCCTTCGACTGCGGGAGACCGCGTTCCGCAACCCTGCGTCGTACTTTTCGAGGTACGCAACACTGAGCGAGCCCGAAGCGATCGCCGAGGCGGGCCGGATCTGGGACACCATCAATGGCCCGAACCTGATCCGGAACATCATGCCCACCCGCTCTCGGGCCACCCTGGTGCTCCGCAAGGGCCGGGACCACTCGGTCAGCTACATCCGGCTGCGCAAGTTGTAGGCGAACGTTTCGGCCGCCGGGTACATTCCGGGGATGGCCACTCCCCCGCCCAGAGCGAGCATCGACGCCGGCAACTACCAGCGAGCCGGCCTGCTTGCCGGCGCTGGGTCGGCGCTGCTGGCGATGCACGCGGCGTATGCCGGTGTCACCGGCGAGGATCTGCCGGTCGCACTGCAGATCTCGCCGTTCTTCCTTTCCGCGGCCGTGGTCGTGCTCGCGGTGACCGTCACCGCGGTGCGGGGGCGCAACCTGGGCATCGCGCTGGGCATGACCGGATCGGTGACCGGTGTCGCGGCCGGCCTTGCCGAGGCGATCCGGGGCACCCCGGGCCCGTTGTTCGCGGCATCGACGGTGCTGGCCTGCACGGGGGCACTCATCGTCGGGCTCAGTTTCCCCAAGCCGCGTCTGGGGTATCCGAAGTACGCCGTCTACGCGGCACTCTCGGGCGCGGTCCTGCTGATCCTGCTTGGCGCTATCGGCATCCTCACCGATGACCGGTACGCCGCGGTGGCCTATCTGGCGCCGGCGATCGGCTGGGGTTGGCTCGGCCGAGTCCTACTAGGTTCCAACCCCCTGCCCACGCGTTCCGCAACGTTGCCGCCGGTGTCACCGTCGGGTGGCCGGGCCTCTCGCGCGGGACAATCCCAGGGCGCCCGACCCTCCCGAACCCAACCCGCCCGAACCCAACCCGCCCGAACCCAACCTGCCCGAACCCAACCTGCCGGGGGGACCAAGGCCCGCCCGAAGCGCAAACCGCGAAAGCGACCTCGCCGTCGCTGACACGTCACAAAATCCCGCCGACACGTCACAGAGTCCCGCCGACGCGTCACAGAATCCCGCCGACACGTCACAAAATCCCGGCGAGACGTCACAAAACGCGGATGTGTGCGCGTGGTTGTCCACAGGCTGAAGTCTGGAGGTATCGACTGGCGGCGGGTCTCGCTAGCGTGGGTGGTGACGAGCAGTGGTTCTAGGACGGCTTTCTCGGAGGGGGACACATTCATGCGGCGCAGAAGCAGTGTGGGCAGATGTATGCGGCTCGAAGTCAGAGTGCGCCGGCTCGGTCGGGATCCGATCAGATCGGTTCGGTTGGTGGCCGCGGTGGTGGTGCTGGTGTTCGGGTTTGGCAGGGTGCTCGGATGATCCGCCGGAGTCGGCCGCAGGGTGGCCGACCCCGACGCCGCGGCCGACACCGCCGTCGCCGACCCCGGACCCGATACGAGACATCAGGCGAGTGAAGACCGCCGAGGAGTTCATCCGGCTGTGGGACCGCGTCGGCACCGACGTGATCAATACCGGGGACACCGAGGTGTATCGAGCGATCACCGAGGGCTGCCAATCGTGTCGACTCTTCGACGAAGAACATCGAGAAGATCTACGCCAACGGCGGGTATGCGCGAACCAAGTACGCGCCAATCGATTCCGTCAAGAGAGCGGGCACCGAGGGCGACAACCCGGTGTACGAAATGTGGCGAACCGCTGAGCCGACCACGTAACGGGAGTCCAAGGGTAGTCCGGTCAAACGGCTTTCCGGCGGCGAGATCGGTACTCGGGTGGTCGTAGTGAAGGCCCCGTTCGAGGGCTGGTTGATCGTGAAAACCTACGACCGGCCGGGGCCGTCATGAGGCGGGCACTAGTTTGTTCGGTGGCGGCAATTCTGATGTTGCTTGGCTTGATGGGTTCGCCTGGCGCGGCCTCGCCGGTTCAGGAGGACGACAGGATCCCGTGTATACGAAAGGGAGACCTCAAGCAGGTGGGGCAGATATGTGCTAGCTCGGGTGGCGCGGTGGCAGGGTCTGCCGGGTCGGCTTCGTCGGATGGGTTTCGGTACCGGGTGCGGTTATGGTGTCAAAGCCGGATCGGTGAACAAGACGTGCAGTGCGGCGGGAGCAGCACGGAGTGTTCCCCATCAGCGGGTGGGTTGATGTTTGACGTGTTCCGGCAACCGGTGACCGCCGGTGAGGACGCCGGAGTGGGTCTATGCCGGCCGATCCTGCCTGGGGCAGGGGAATCTGCTCGGACTGGGAGAAGTCACTCCAGAGTTGGCATTAACAGCGTTTAGAAACCTGGCCTGGCCCAAGCCGGACTTGGTGATCCAGCCCCCCGGTGGGGAAACCCTGGTCAACCTCGCCACGAACTTCTACACCACGTTGACCACACCGAAGACCCAGACGGTGACGTTGCTCGGACAGCAGATCACGATTGAGGCCACCCCGGCCGAATACCGGTTCGTGTTCGACGAAGAAGGCGAATACCTGGACACGAAGAACCCGGGGCATGCGTACCCCCAGTTGGACAACACGTACGAATACCAAGACGCCCACGTCACCCGGTACCCGTTTGTGTGGGTGACGTACACGGGCAGGTACCGAGTGGGTGACGGGCCGTGGACGGCCATCCCCGATACGTTGGCGATACGGGGTGACTCGGAACGGTTGCGGATCATCGAAGCCACGCCCCGACTCATCGCACCCCCCGATTAGCTAACCGCTCCTCGGACAACTGGGCCGCGGCGTTGAGCCCGCCAGTGGACGAAGACGATGCGTGGCCCCTCGCGATTGGCGCCGAGCCGCAGGCCGCTCGGCCCGCTGAAAGCCCTACCAAGTCCCTCGGTGAGACGTCACAGAAGTCTCGCCGATGCGTCACAAAGTGCGTGGTTTGTGACGCATCAATCGGATTCAGTGACGCGTCGGCCGGATATTGTGACGTGTCGGCGAACTATTGGGCTAGAGCGACAGCCGGCGACGCACCACCTCGGCCAGCCGATCCGCGACCTCTTGGGCTTGCCGAGCGGTGGTTGCTTCCACCATCACCCGCACGAGCGGTTCGGTGCCCGACGAGCGCAACAGAACTCGGCCGGTGTCGCCCAGCAGAGCCTCTTCTTCAGCCACGGCGGCGGCAACCACGCCGTCTTGATCAAGCCGTTCCTTGTCAACCTCGGGCACATTGACCAGCACCTGCGGGTGCCGGGTCATCACCGCGGCCAGCTCGTGCAGGGAACGACCAGTCGTGGCCATCCGCTCCAGAATGTGCAACGCCGTGAGCGTTCCATCACCGGTCGTGGCGTACTCACTCAAGATGACATGTCCGGATTGCTCTCCGCCTAGCGAATAGCCCGAGATGTTCATCGCCTCGAGGACATATCGGTCGCCAACCTTGGTCTGTCGTACGCCGATGCCGGACGACTTCATCGCTTGCACGAATCCCAGATTGCTCATCACGGTGGCCACCACGGTGTCGCGTGCAAGGCGCCCCGCCTCATGCATCCCGATCGCCAGAATTGCCAATATCTGATCGCCGTCGACAACGTTGCCAAGGTGATCGACCGCGAGGCACCGGTCAGCGTCACCGTCCAGGGCAAAGCCAACATGAGCACCACGGGACACCACGGCGGCCTGCAACGTGTCGAGGTGGGTCGATCCGCAGCGATCGTTGATGTTAAGCCCGTCCGGGTTCGCGTGGATGGTCCATACCGTGGCGCCGGCGTCCTCCAAAGAACGCGGACCCGACTCGAAGGCTGCGCCGTTGGCGCAGTCGAGCACGACGCGTAGTCCGGCGAGCGGGTGCTCGATGGCTCGCACCAGATGTGCCGCGTAGTCGTCAAGCGCCTCGGCATAGGGGGTGATCCGGCCGACATCGCCGCCGAGCGGGCGATCCCAATGCTCATACATACGCCTGGCGATGGCGATCTCCACCGAGTCGTCGATCTTCTTGCCGCCCCGGGCCAGAAACTTGATGCCATTGTCTGGCATGGCATTGTGCGAAGCCGAAAGGACGACTCCGAGATCGGCGCCGAGCCGGTCCGTCAGGTAGGCAACTCCCGGGGTAGGCATCACCCCGAGCAGCAATACGTCGACACCCGCGGATGCCAGGCCGGCCACCACCGCGGCTTCAAGGAACTGACCGGATATCCGGGTATCTCGCCCGACCACGGCCAACGGACGGTGACCCTCGAACTCGCCGAGGTCAGCCAAGACGTGTGCGGCCGCGACCGAAAGCTCGATAGCCAACTCGGCGGTGAGGTGGCCGTTGGCAAGACCACGTACGCCGTCGGTGCCGAACAAGCCGTCGATGCCCGCCAAGCTCTGGCTGGAAATGACTACCGCTTACTGAACTGGGGCGCCTTGCGAGCCTTCTTGAGACCAGCCTTCTTTCGCTCGATCACCCGAGCATCGCGAGTGAGCAGACCAGCTTTCTTCAACGAAGGCCGATTGGCGTCGACGTCGATGGCATTGAGTGCACGCGCCACGCCAAGCCGAAGAGCGCCGGCCTGCCCGGTGATGCCGCCGCCATGAATCCGGGCGATCACGTCGAATCGGCCGACCAGATCGGTGTTGACGAAAGGTTCGTTAACCACCTGCTGATGCAGCTTGTTGGGGAAGTAGCTCTCCAAGGTACGGCCGTTGACTCGCCATTGACCTGTGCCAGGCACCAGACGCACCCGCGCCACGGCTTCCTTGCGACGCCCGGTCGCGCCAGCCGGCGCGATCGTGGCCGGACGTAGCGGTGCGTCTGCTGCCGGCGCGCTCTCGGTGCTATAAGAAATGCCTCGTTCATCGGCAGCGAAGTGCTCGTCGGCGTCATCGAGAGTCACCTCAGCGTTGTCGCTGGGTCGGTCGCTGGTGTCAGCCACGGTGTTCCTTACTTCACGTTGTCAGTGCAGAAAAATTTATTGAGAGATCTGGTTGATCTCGAAGGGCACGGCCTGCTGCGCCTGGTGCGGGTGATCGGGGCCGGAATACACCTTGAGCTTCTTCAACAACGCACGGCCCAGTCTGTTCTTGGGGAGCATTCCCCAAACCGCCTTTTCCACCGCCTTGCGAGCATCCTTCTCTAGGAGCACGCCGATCGGGGTCGCGGTCAGCCCACCCGGGTAGCCCGAGTGTCGGTATGCCATCTTGGTCGTCTTCTTAGTGCCCGACAAGGCGACCTTCTCGGCGTTGACGATGATGACGAAGTCGCCGGTGTCCATATGCGGCGCGAACATCGGCTTGTGTTTGCCGCGCAACAGGTTGGCCGCTTGAACTGCCAACCGACCCAGCACCACGTCGGTGGCATCGATGACGTGCCAATTGCGTTGGATGTCACCGGGCTTGGGACTATACGTGCGCACGAGGATCTACCTTCTTCGTCATCTGCCAGATTGGAACTAGAACGGGTGCGTGTTGCCAGAAGCGATGGGCCCAGGAGTGTGGGCGCAGCACCGGGCAAGCACCAGCGACCAAGGATACGCAGCGGCCCGAACGCGGGTCAAAACGAGGCGGGTCCACCGGTCGGCTCGCAGCTCCACCCCAACCCCCGGGCTCCACGCTTCGCCTCCAATTCGCGCCTGAGTAGGACCCCGTCTAAGTTTGGACGCGGGTGGGGCACGAAAGGCGCGGTGAGTTTCCTAATGCGCGTGACTCACCCTCCTGACATGTGCCGCTGATCACCCATCGACAACCCGACCGAACCATAGGTGTCCGAAGCAGCAAGGAGCCGCAGTGACCGACGTACCGGCTAGCCCGTCCCTCACCGTCCGTGACAACCGCACCGGCCAGACCTACGACGTACCGATCACCGATGGCACGATCAAGGCTGCCGATCTCGGTCAGATCCGGGTGAGTGGCGGCGACCCGGGCATCGCCGTCTACGATCCCGGTTTCGTCAACACAGCGTCATGCCGCAGTGCGATCACCTACATCGATGGCGACAAAGGGATCCTGGAGTACCGCGGGTACCCCATCGAGCAACTCGCCGAGCACTCAAGCTTCCTCGAGGTTGCCTACTTGCTGATTCACGGCGCGTTGCCGTCTGAGACGGAGTACGCCACCTGGGTCCACGAGATCACTTACCACACGTTCGTGCACGAGAACATCAAACGGTTTATGCAGGGTTTCACCTATGACGCCCACCCGATGGGCATGTTGTTGGCCTCGGTCGGCGCGATGTCGACGTTCTACCCCGATGCCCGCAACATCTCCGACCCAGCCAACCGGCACCTCCAGATCGTACGGATGATCGCCAAAATGCCGACCCTGGGAGCCTGGGCGTTCCGACACGCACAAGGTAAGCCTTACGTCTATCCGGACAACGAACTCAGCTATACCGCCAACTTCCTCTCCATGTTGTTCAAGATGAGCGAGAGCAAGTTCGAAGCAGATCCCCGATTGGTCAAGGCGCTGGACGTCCTGTTCATTCTGCATGCGGATCACGAGCAGAACTGCTCAACCAGCGCCGTGCGATCGGTCGGCTCCTCCCAGGTGGATCCGTATTCCGCGGTGGCCGCAGGCGTCGCCGCCCTCTACGGTCCGCTCCACGGCGGCGCCAACGAAGCGGTGTTACGCATGCTGCGCCGAATCGGCTCGAGCGAGAACATCCCGGCCTTCATTGAGGGAGTCAAGAACGGCAACGAGAAGCTGATGGGCTTCGGCCACCGGGTCTACAAGAACTTCGACCCGCGCGCGACGATCATCAAGAAGGCATGCGATGACGTCTTCGAGGTCACCGGAGTCAACCCGCTGCTGTCGATCGCGCAAGAGTTGGAGAAGATCGCACTCAACGACGAGTACTTCATCAAGCGACGTCTCTATCCCAACGTCGACTTCTACTCGGGCCTGATCTACGAAGCACTTCAGTTCCCGCCGGAGATGTTCACCGTGCTGTTCGCGATCGGGCGTACGCCGGGCTGGCTCGCCCAGTGGCTTGAACTCGTGCAGGACAAAGAGCAGAAGATCGCCCGGCCGAAGCAGATCTATACCGGCGCCCGCACCCTCGACTTTCCCCCCGCCCCGGCCCGCTGGGCCTGACGGCGGCGACGAAAGACTTCGCTCCGCCGCGATCGCCCAATGGCAGGGTAAGGCAATGGGCCATCGCACCGAAGCCGAGCTCCTAGCCTACGTCGACCATCTCCGCGCCGCACCGGCAACAATCGGGCAGCTCGACCTGGTGGTACGGCGGCCCGACACGGGCACACGCGAGATACTGACCGTCGGCTGTCTGGACGTGGCAGGCGGGCTTGTGGGCGACGATCCGTCCCGGCGACTCGGTGCGCGTCGTCGGCCGCTGAGCCAGCGGAAATCCAGGCTCGACACAGCATGATCTCAGCGACTTCCCAGGGTTGCCCGGCACCATCGGTCTCATGAGCGATACGCAGGTCTCTCCGCCGAACCCGTTCCAGGCGAACCCGTTCCAGGCGAACCCGTTCCAGGCGGACCCGTACCAGGCGGACCCGTACCAGGCGGACCCGTACCAGGCGGACCATACGGCCCAGCTGCCCGGCGCACCAGTCTCCGGTGACCCGATCACCCGCGACCCGATGCCGCCGGAGGGCTCGATACTGCCTCCGCCACTCCCCGCCACTCCCAACCCCCCGCCCGCACCAGGAGGCCGAGGTTTCACGGCCGGCGTGCTCGCCGCCGCGTTACTCGCCGGCGCCGCGGGCGGGGTGGCCGGCGCAGCCGCGTGGGAGACCTGGCGAGCAGAGCCCGCCTCCTCGACCGCGACAACCGCGCCGGCCAACACCAAGGCCACCCGTCCACTCGAGCCGGCGCCCCGACGGGCCACAACCGGTTCGGTGGAGCAAGTCGCCCAAGACGTATTGCCATCAGTGGTCCAGATCAACGTCTCCGGCGCCCAGGGCGAGGGCGCCGGCTCCGGAGTCATCTTGACTTCCGGCGGGCGGATCCTGACCAACAACCATGTGGTCGAACCGGCCGGCGCGGGTGGCACCCTGAGCGTCTCGTTCAACGACGGCACCAGGGCAAGCGCGAAGGTGGTCGGTACCGATCCACTGACCGACTCCGCGGTCATCCAGGCCACCGGCGTCAGCGACCTCACCCCGGCTGATATCGGTCGGTCCGCAGACGTTCGGGTGGGCCAGGATGTGGTCGCCATCGGCTCGCCGTACGGCCTGGACGCCAGCGTGACCAGCGGTATCGTCAGCGCCCTCAATCGACCGGTAACGGTGGGTCGGAACACGGACGGCAATCAGATCACCTATCCGGCGCTTCAGACCGATGCCGCGATCAACCCCGGCAACAGCGGCGGACCGTTGGTGGACATGGCCGGCCGTGTCGTCGGCATCAACTCCTCCATCCGAAGCACCGGCTCGGTCGTCGGGCAGGCTGGCTCGATCGGTCTCGGCTTCGCGATCCCGATCGACGAACTGATGCCCATCGTGGACCAGATCGTCGCGGGTGAAACGCCAACGCACGCGCGGCTAGGCATCGGTGTGTCGAGCGTTGGTGACACCTCCGAGGTCATTGGCGCACAGGTCGGGGAGGTCAACCCCGGCTCAGCGGCCGAAGGAGCCGGCTTGAAGTCGGGGGACGTAATCACCCAGGTCGACGACATCCGGATCGCCGACAGCGAGTCGCTGATCGCGACCATTCGGTCCTTCCGGCCGGGCGACCGGGTGCAGGTGACGTTCGTCCGCGATGGGCAGGAGAAGACGATCTCGTTGGCCTTGGACTCCGACTAGCGGCTGCGGGCGACCCGGCCCTCGTCCCAGACGGGCA
>JBOFLH010000330.1:0-6432 GCA_051657765.1 Nocardioides sp.
GGTCGGGCCGGCGCGGCGAGCCCTACGGATGTCGTCGAGGAGGCGCCGTCGCATGTCGCTCAGCCTAGGTCCTGGTCGCTCGTCCACGGTCTCGCGTGTACCCGTGCGAGTCGACCGGCACCCATACTGTGCCGGTGCAGCAAGGCCACCGCTTGGGAAGACGACCGCCACCGGTCGTTCGAGACCCCGGCCACGGTCAGGTGCGGTCCTGGGCGCCGGGGCGATCCCAGGCTGGGCGTTCGAGGGGCGCGGTAAGCCGTAGGACTTGCGGGACCACCAGGTAAGCAGTCGGCGTTCCGACGATCACCCCGATCAGGGCTGAGGTGAGGAACGCCGTGGGAAAGCTGCTGCCGACGCCGACGTTGATCGTCGTCATGACCAGGCCTAGCACGGTGGAGAGCACGGCCGAGATGCCGAAGCTGTTCGCCCACTGCACCACTCGTGGTCCCAACGGCGATCGACGTGTCCCCAAGAGGTGAACGGCGTACCCTAGTAGGGCGAGGACCGCGATGACGGACAGAGCCGTGGCTGCCGAGGGCACGATATCCGTCACGGCAGGGTCACTGGTCCGCGCGTCATGGCTATCGCATCGATCTCGAATAGCGCGGTCGCTTCGGCCAATCTCGGAACCGGGATGATGGTGCTAGCCGGCCCGTGGCCCCGGAAGAACTGCAGTCGGGCGTTGCTGACCACCGTGCGGCGCTCTGGGTCGTGGTCGACGACGAGGCAAGTGATCCGCAGGACGGTCTGAGGGGTGGCACCGGCAGCGTCGAGAGCGGCTCGGAGCGAGAGGAATGCCTGGCCGACCTGACCTTCGAAGTCCGAACGCGGGTCGCTCGCGAGCTGGCCGGAGATGAAGACCAGGCCCGCCTCAGGTGGGCAGATGACGACCGGGGAGAACCCGAGTCGGCTGCTGTCGAACATCGTAGAGGGAGACAGACGCGTCGGGACGCGATCGGCAACGGGGCTCTGGTGGTCGTCGACGACGCCCCGCTCTGGGTGTTGAGACGGCACCGTGTAGGCCGATGTCGCTGTGCTGGACTGGTGTCCGTGCCCCACTGGCCATGACCCGTTCGCAATGCGGCTGCGGAAAGTGCGGGCGGCTCCGGCCAGACTGATCTTCATCGTGGGTCCTTCACCGTCGTGACGTGGGTCTGTGGCGTGTGCTGTCGGGAGTGGAGTCGAACTGTCCGGCGGCGATTGCGGTCAGGGCGAGGGCGAACCCGAGTGCCTGGACCGGACCGAAGGGCCGGTCGAGCACGGCGGCGCCCAGGGCAGCGGCCACGATCGGTGAGAGCAACCTGAATGAGCGCAGTCGCAACGGTAAGACCCAGCGCTCGCGGCTTGCCCTCGTTCGGCGCGAGCTCGGGGCGCAGACCTCGAGCGGGACACTGTGGTTGAGACGTTCACTGGGCTATCGTGCGCGGCATTCGACCATGACACCAACACATAGCTACGATCTGATCGATCGTGATCTACGATTGTTGGATGGATCTGCGGCAGCTCAGCTACGTGGTCGCCGTTGCCGAGTACGGCGGCTTCACCCGCGCTGCCGAACGCTGCTTCGTGGTGCAGTCGGCACTCAGCCATCAGATCGCCCGCCTTGAGCGAGAGTTGGGCGCCCGTCTGTTCCACCGAACCAGCCGACACGTCAGCCTCACCGCAGCGGGGAGAGCCTTCCTCCCCGCCGCCCGTCAGTGCCTTGATGCCGCCGCCAGAGCCCGTGCCGAGGTCGCCGCCGCCAGCGGGGAGATCCGTGGCCGACTCTCGATCGGCGTCATCCCGACGGTCGCCGCTATCGACGCGCCCTCGTCGCTACGCGCCTACCACGACCGGCACCCGCAGGTACTGGTCAGCCTGACCACCGGTGGCAGCGACGAACTCGTCGACAAGGTCATCGACGGCAGGTGCGACATCGCGTTTATCGGGTTACCTACCCACGTCACCCTCGGCTCAGTGCACAGTCACCTCCTGGCCAGCGACCGCCACGTCGCAGTCATGGCACCCGACCACCCTCTGGCCGGGGCCGCACCTCTCAAGCTCCGGCGCTTGGCCGACCAGGCGTTCATCGACTTCCCGAAGGACACCCCCGGCCGCGCACAAAGCGACCGCGCCTTCGCGGCCGCCGGCCTGCGTCGCGACGTCACCTTTGAAGTCCTCGACGCCAGCCTCATGGCCCGTCTCATCCGCGAACGGCTCGGGATTGCTCTACTCCCCTCCACCTTCGCAGCGCAGCTACCCGACCTCGTCTCGGTCACCATCACCGAAGCGCCGAGCCGGAACGAGCATGTCATCTGGAGTCTGCAGGGACCTTCGCCAGCAGCTGCGGCTTTTCTCGACCAACTGAACACATCCCGATAGTCGATCTCACCTTGTGCCAGGTCAAAGCAGGACTGTCCGGGCCGCGCCGAGCGAGGAAGTCGCCGGACGCGCCCGATAGTCCCGACGCGCGGGGGCGTCGTCGACGGCAAGGTGCCATGACTGTCACGCGGCCCAGCGCCCGATGGTGCGCACGGCCGAGACGCAGAGGAACCGCCGGTCGACATGCACCATCAACACTGCAGAGCCCGTGGCCGGTCGCTGGTTCTCGAGGATTCGGCCGTGCTGTCGGCCGGCGGTTATCGTTACTGCCGCACTCGGGGCTGTGGCGCAGTTGGTAGCGCGTCTCGTTCGCAATGAGAAGGCCAGGGGTTCGAATCCCCTCAGCTCCACCGTTGTGATGTCTCAGGACATCGCGGACACCCCGAACCCTCAGGGTTCGGGGTGTCCGGCGTTTCGGGGTTGGTAGCGGCGGGTTGGGTCGAGGGTGAGTTCGCGCAGCGTCTCGCCGGTGGTGGCGTCGATGATGGTGATGTCCAGGGCTGTGGATCAGGGCTTTGACGGGGGTGCTGTTGAGGTGTCGGCCGAGGCCGATGGAGTACAGGGTGCCGGCGTGGCGCAGGGTGATCTTGGGCGTTGTTGACCTTGTCGGTGCGGACGCGGGCGTGAGGGTCGGCTGTGGGTTCGCGGTGGGGTTTCGCTTTGGGTCGGCTGGCGTAGGCGGCGGCGGGGGTTCTGCGGTGCAGGGCGCGGTGGGGGCGGTGGTGGTTGTACTCGTGCCGGAAGGTGTCGAGCAGTGCTTGCAGGTCGGTGCTGGTGGCGGGGGTGGGTCCTTGGCGGGTGAGCCAGGTCTTGAGGGTCTGTTGGAAGCGTTGGGACTGCTGCACCGATAGGTGACAGGTTGGGTCAGGCGGCCTGAGTGGCCGGTGTGGTCATGATGGCCTCGTACTCGATGGGGGTCAATCGGCCCAGGGCGTCCTGTCGGCGGCGGCGGTGGTAGGTGCGTTCGATCCAGGTGACGATGGCGAGGCGTAGCTCGTCACGGGTGGACCAGGAGCGGCGGTCCAGGACGTTCTTCTGGAGCAGGGAGAAGAAGCTCTCCATGGCGGCGTTGTCGCCGCAGGCACCGACCCGGCCCATCGACCCGGCCATGTCGTACCGGCGCAGCGCGCGTAGGTACTTCTGTGCGCGAAACTGAGACCCTCTGTCGGAGTGAGTAATACAGCCGGCAACGGCACCGCGGCGGGCGACGGCGTTGGACAGGGCGGCGACCGCGAGGTGGGACTTCATCCGCGAGTCGATCGAGTACCCGACGATGCGGTTGGAGTAGACGTCCTTGACCGCGCACAGGTGAAGTTTTTCCTTCACCGGTCCAGTGCTCGGTGATATCGGTCAGCCACAGCTGGTTCGGCGCCTGCGCGGTGAAGACGTGGCGGGTCACGCCGTGCTTGTCGGTCACGGCGCACCGGTCGTCGTGGACAGGCGGGCCCGGCTTCTTGCCGTTCCTGGCTCGCTTCTTGCCGAACGCGGACCACCAGCCCTGAGCCGAGCAGATCGCCCACGCAGTCCGCGCGGCCATCACCTGCCCGGCGTCGCCGGCCTCGTCGTGCAGGTAGCGGTACCCGAACTCCGGGTCCTCGCGGTGGGCGTCGAACAGCGCGTTCGCCCGGTATGCCGCAGTCAGCTCACCAGCCCCGACAGGCACCTCGAGCCACCGGTAGTACGGCGCCCTGGCGATCTTCAGCACCCGGCACGTCACCGTCACGGGGATCTCGTCGACGGCAAGCTCATGGACGAGCGGGTACATCATTTTCCCGGCAGGTGCGCCTGCGACAGGTACGCCGCCGCCCGGCGCAGCACCTCGATTTCTTGCTCCAGCAGCCGGTTGCGCCGCTTGAGCTCGCGCAGCTCGGCCAGCTCCTCACGATCGGCGCCGGGCTTGATCCCGACCTCGCGGTCGGCCTGGGTCATCCAGTTCGTCACGCACGACTCCGAGATCCCGAAGTCTTTCGCGACCTGCTTCAACGTCACCCCGTTCTCGCGGGCTCGGGCCACCCGCACGACATCGTCGCGGAACTCCTGGGGGTAGGGCTTAGGCACAGCGCACATCCTTCCAGCGGCGCCACACGACGCCACAGATCAGATGTCACCTATCAGTGCAGCAGACCCGACGTTGCGCAGGAAGTGCACCCGGCAGCGCTGCCACGCGGAGCCGCCGAACACCGCGCCGATCGCGGCCTTGAGGCCCTCGTGGGCGTCGGAGATCACCAGCTGCACCCCGTGCAGCCCGCGGGCCCTCAGGGAGCGCAGGAACCCGGTCCAGAACGCGCCGTCCTCACTGTCACCGACGTCGAAGCCGAGGACTTCCCGGTTGCCGTCGGCGCGGACCGCGGTGGCGACCACCATGGCCTGGGAGACCACCCGCCGGTTCACCCTGGCCTTGCAGTAGGTGGCGTCGAGGAACACGTACGGGTACGCGGCCTCCTTCAGGGTGCGGCCGCGGAACGCGGCGACCTCCTCGTCGAGGTCCGCGCAGATCCGGGACACCTCGGACTTGGAGATGCCGGTGTCGACCCCGAGCGCCTTGACCAGGTCATCGACCTTGCGGGTGGACACCCCGTGCAGGTAGGCCTCCATCACCACCGCGTACAGGGCTTGGTCGACCCGGCGGCGGCGCTCCAGCAGCGAGGGGAAGAAGTTCCCGGTACGCAGCTTGGGGATCCGCAGCTCCAGGTCCCCGGCCTTGGTCGAGAACGTCCGGGGCCGGTGCCCGTTGCGCTGCGCAGACCGGTCCTCGGTGCGTTCGTGCGGTTCGGCGCCGATCACCGAGGTCAGCTCGGCCTCGATCAACGCCTGGTACATCGTCGCCGCCGACTCCCGGACCCGGTCGGCCACATCGGCCTCCTTGATCGCGTCCAAGATGTCGAGCAGGGCAGACTGAGACAGGGCCATCGCGTGGATCTCCTTCACGTGGAACTTGGCGGTTACACGCAAAGACTCACGCGATGGCCCCCTCACATCAGCGAGGACGCGCCCGGCGACTTACACCACCCGAGGGGACGTCACCCTCGACTTGGTGGGTGGATGGACAGAGCGCATCTGGTGGACCATGCTCTCGGAGGGTCGGCTGAGCCGTCGAACCTCGTGCCGCTGTGTCTCCTCTGTCACGACGCCATGACAGCCAGGGGCGGCTTCGCTGACCGGGCGCTGGCATTGACCTGGGTAAGTGAACGCGAGACCGAGATGTTCCAGCCTGCGCTGTGGCAAGTCTTCACCGACTCGCGGGGCAAGTCGCACGCGAGCCGCAGCAGGAAGGCCCACCTGCTCCGGTTACGAGGTGACTACCTGCAGCTGTGCCTTGATGTGCTGCAGGAACAGTGTGATGAGTGATCTCGCGTCCACCAAGTGCGAGTAGGCGACAAGCACGTCCACCTTCGGATGACGGGCCGCGCATCTCGGTGCCCTGGCCCTTCATCCGGGATGCACCGTCGACCAGAGCACGAGCGCGCCGGCGGCCGAACGTAGCGAACCTTGCTGTGTTGCGCGGTGCGTCGTGCTCGGGCCGGTATACCCGCGCCGCGACCGGCGACTCAGCGGAGCGGGAGGTAGACGACGCGGCTCACCCATTCATCGGCGTCCGTGGCTCCGAGGATGACGGCGAGCTCCTCGATGACAGCACCCATGGGCATCGTGGTCGGAACGATGATGACCCCGGCCATCGGCAGACCCGACGAGACACGTTGGTTGGCGAACTCCGGCATGGTCCTGATGTCGTGCGTAACGAGCACCCGGCCTCGGTCGGCTGCCCACTGCAGGATCGTCGGGTCGTCCATCGTTCGCAGCCCGACGTCCTGGACACGGACGATGTCGATGTCGTCGGACTCGCGTCGGAGGCCGGTGATCAATGCCCGCGCGATGTGTTCGTCGGCGACGAACCTGACGGTCATCCGTCCAGCCGCGCGAGCAGCCTGGCACGTAGGCCGTCGGGCGGCTGGATCTCCTCGAGGTGCGCCTGCAGCTCCGATCCGAGCCGCGCCTGCTCGGCCAGGTACTCCTCGACCTCGCTGCGGTGGCGGAGGTAGTAGGCGAAGATCGCGTACACGTCTGCGAGAG
>JBOFLH010000331.1:0-2469 GCA_051657765.1 Nocardioides sp.
CTGTTCGCCACCTGCAACCGATGGGACATCGGCGGCGTATCAACCGCTCGGCATCGCGACACGGGCGAGTTGACCGTCTTCGTGTACGACGGCCACACCGGTGGCGCCGGCTTCGCGCGGCATGGGTTCGACCAGCTAGGACCCTGGCTCGCCGCGACGCGGGACGCGATCGCGTCGTGTTCGTGCGTGGACGGATGTCCCTCGTGCATTCAGTCGCCCAAGTGCGGCAATCGAAACTACCCGCTGGACAAGTCCGGGGCCGGCCAGCTCCTCAACCTGCTGCTCTCTAACGCGCCGTCGAGGTAGCGTGAGCCCATGATCGGTTTCGGTGCACTGTTGCTCATCTTCGCCTGCTTGGCCATTGCTGCCGCCGTGTTCGTCAGCGACGGCACCGCAGAGATCCTTGGTGTTCAGTTCAACGCGCTGACCATCTTCCTGCTGGGCCTGGCGGCTGGAGCCGCGGTGTTGTTCGGCTGGGGAATGATTCAGGCCGGCGCCAAGCGAGCGCTGCGGGAACGCAAGGAGCGCAAGCGGATCGGCGAGCTGTCCATCAAGCTGGAACAAGCGCAAGCCGACCGTAATCGTGAGGCGAGCGAAGGGTAGTAGCGGTTTTCCTCAGGGTTCACATCATCAACGGATAGTGTTCTCTTGACGGCCGGCTGTCGTTTTCGCGGCCTCCCTACCGTCGTCATGTGGCGTTATCGGACACCATTACGAAAAGTGTCTCAATCGATGTAAGCCCAGCGGGCGTACTCTCCACTCCTTCTAATCGACCAACGGTGACCGTCCTGGCGGGCGGGCAACTATTCGGCGGCATCGGGATGGCCGCCGTCGGAGGTGCCGGTGGGCTCCTGGCCTATCAGGTGACGCAGTCCGCCTTCTTGACCATGGCAGCTCAGTCCTTGACGGTCGTCGGAACGTCGATTGCGGCGTTCCCGATGTCCGCGCTGGCCAGACGATATGGTCGACGCCCAGCGATCGCGACAAGCTACGCGATGGGCGCTATCGGTGCCACACTTCTGGTGCTCTGCGCGAAGCACGGATCCATTGCCGCACTTATGGTCGGGATGCTGCTCGCTGCCTGCGGCACCTCCGCCGGACAGCAGGCGCGATTCGCCGCTTTGGATCGCAACCCCGATCGCGGATCCCTACGCCGCGGCCGCGATCTGTCGATCGTGATCTGGGCAACAACACTCGGAGCCTTGTTGGGTCCACTCATGCCTGAGACATCGACAGCGCTCGCCGACCTTCTCGGGGTTCGCTCAGCAGCCGGACCGCTTGTCCTCGCGGTCGCCGCTTTCGTCGTGGCCTCCGCGGTGATCTTCGGGTGTCTCCGACCCGATCCGCTCATCAGAGTGCGCACGCCTGCTGGGTCGGTCGTCCCGCCCGAGGGATCGAGTTGGCGAAGGCGCGGTCAACGAGCGCTGCGGTGGCACTTACGAGGTCGATTCAGACACGAACACCGTCGTGGCGACGATAGTCCGTTTCGGCAGATTCGGGTTGTTCCAGCGGCGCTCGCCGGTTTGATCGTGATCTCCACCGGACATGCGGTGATGAACACCGTCAGAGTTGTCACGCCGCTCCGGCTGGCCGAATCCGACGTCGGCTGGCACGACATAGCCGTGGTGATGAGTTTGCAGGTCGCCGGTATGTATGTCGCTGCTCCGCTGG
This sequence comes from Nocardioides sp., assembly GCA_051657765.1. Lineage (GTDB taxonomy): Bacteria > Actinomycetota > Actinomycetes > Propionibacteriales > Nocardioidaceae > Nocardioides. Next base: position 1,672 of record JBOFLH010000331.1, read on the forward strand.
TGGGGCAGCTCGTCGACCGGGTTGGTCGGCTCTTCGTGGTCTGGCTCGGACTCGGCACCCTGGCCGGCGCGGTGGCTCTGAGCACGCTGCTTCGGCCGGGGGACGTGGTGGGCTCCTCGGCTGTCGTCGTCGCCGCCGGGATCGGCTGGTCGTGCACCATGGTGGCCGGCTCGACACTGCTCTCGGAGGCGGCGCCTAGGTGCTCAAGGATTCGCGTGCAAGCGCTCTCCGACGCGACGATGGGTGCCGTGGCCGGCGCGGCGGGCATCACGTTCGGGGTGGTCATCATGCATTTGGGGCACGCATCAGTAGCAGCTGGCCTACTGGCTCTGGTGATCGGGATCGCTGTGTGGGTGCGCGCGCTGCTCGCGTCGGCCGGTGACGCGGTCGGGGTCACCCCGGTCCGGCGCGCGCGGTGGCAACGGGGTCGACCCTTCGTCCGAACCACAGCGGCCCGGAGACTCGAACATCAACCGTCACCGTGCCGGCCCGCACCTGACAGCGAATCACCACACCGAGGTTTTCGCCAGCCACTGCCGCCGCACTACCGCACGCATCAGCACCAAGCTGCCCCGATCGTGCCCCGGCCAAGGCTGCCAGATCTGCCGCGGCCTGCGCCCGCCGATGTGCAGCTACCAGGCCCGCCACAGCACCCAATCCGACCGCTACGGTGACCAAGATCGCTAGGCAGCAACACACCAACACCGCAGCGGCTCCGCGCTCGGCGGGCACCTTAGTTGGCACTAGTGACCCGCTCACCGCTACGGCCTGCGAAAGGGCTCAGGTCCGCGGCCCCCA
>JBOFLH010000332.1:0-11762 GCA_051657765.1 Nocardioides sp.
ATCGCCAGTGTTCGGGGGCTTCGACGGAGTATCGATTGGTGCGCTGCGGATCCGACGCGCTGAACGGGGGCTGTTCTTATGGCACACTCATCCTACGCGCGGGCCCGGAGACCGGATCGGGTTCAGCGATGGTGACCTCACCGAATTCCTGGGCCTAGGGCTCGGTGGGTTTCTGCTGGACAGCCACGTCCCGATGAAGTTGACCCTGACTCCGCAGTGGTATACCGCGTCCGACAAGCAACGCGAGGATTGGCGCCGACGCTCGGCGGAATACAGCCAGCGGCCCATCGTGGGTCGCCGCACGAGGCCGGTGGTGTCGGCGCGGGAGGTCTTCTCGCCGCTGGTTCGGGTGGAGGTATTCGGTCCGGTTACGCCGAATCTTGAGGTTGACTATGCCGAGGTGATGCTGATCCGAACGCTCGATGCGCATGGCCAGGAGACGAGCCTGGTGGATCCAGCGGCGGCCGGCACGTCAGGGCCGACCGTGCTGGCGCCGGCCTACGAGCCATGGGCCGATCCCTCGGTTCTCTTGCGCGGCACGGTGATCCGAACCAGTGATAACGATCCCGGATCGGTTGTCATCGACGACAGCGTGATCACCGAGCTGGGTGGCCCGTCGGCGGCGCGGGTCGCGATCCTCGATCTCCAGGAGGAGCGTCCTCGGATCTGCCTCCGCTTCGGTGTGCTGTCCAATGTGGACCTGTCCGGGATGGTGCTCCGCTACTCTGACTGCACCCAGGCGCGATTCGTCGATGTCGACCTATTCGGTGCCATGCTGCCCCGGTCCGTGACGGTGGATTCGGTGCGTGCAGCCGATGCCGACCCGGCCGACGAGCACCCCTCGGCCGTCTCGGGCACGCCCGAGGCGGACCTACCAGCGCCAGCCATCAAGTCGGCGGAACGGAAGTGCCAGGCCGTAGAAACGGTGCGGACCGGGGCCTTTGGATTTTCGGGGCGGACTATCGCCGCAGTCGCGGCCTTCTACGGTGTCTCGCACACGGCTGTTGAGCATTGGCTGGTGGACTCTCGGTTCAACCGTGGAGTGAGCGTCGAGGTCGGTGGTCGCCGAGCACATGGCACGCCACTGGTCGACCGAGTCGCCACCGCGCGGATCGCGAAGACTGAGGACACCAAAACTGCCGCGAAGTCCGCGAAGGTCAGCGAACGGTCAGTCAAGCGCTGGTTGGGTGATCCGGAAGTCGCCCGCTACCTCGACGACCTGGATCTGGAGGTCCCCGCTCCTTTGATACCGGCGCCACCCATGGTGCTCGATCTTGACGAGCTACCGTCGACGCGACACCCGGCGACGACGGTTCGCGCGGTCATCAACGGAGCGATGGGTGACCGCGCCATTGCGGAGGTCAGCGCCGAGCACGGTGTCTCGCAGACGACCGCCGGCAGCTGGCTGGCACGGTGGGCAGAACTCAATGGATATGTTCTCCAAGGCCGTGCGGGCCGACCACACTCCGAGCGAGTACGAGACGAGTGCGTGCGATTGCTGGAGACCCTGGAGCCGGCCGAGGTGGCAACCAGGCTGGCGATGGGCGGAGTCGGGATTCGGGTCGAAGTTCAGGTTCTCCAACGGTGGCGGACCGAAGCGTACGGGCAGTCTAGGCCAGCGCAGACCGTCGACAAGCTGACGCGGGCGCTCGAGCTGATGTCGCAACAGAACTGCACCCCAGCGGCCGCACATCGGATCATGATTGCCGAAGGACACCGAGTCGCCGCGAGTACGGTCCGTCGGTGGGCGGAGAAGCATCTGACCCAGGAGTCTCGTTCCGTCGGCCGTATCCAGTACCCACGCGAGGTACGCCGAAAGTGGGGTTCTCTCGGAATTGACCCTGGACCAGATGGCCAGCCGCCGGGCACTCCTCGACAGATTCTGGAGTTGATCGAGACGTCCGACGAGTTCGGGACTGCCGGTGATCCTCGACATCAGCCCACACTGGAGATGATCACCAAATGGATTGCCGCCGAACGTCAACGTCGGGTAGCCGACGGCCCGTAACGTCATCGAGCTGTCGGATCGAATCGGGGCCTCACGCTGCCCTCTTGATAACGAATCGACAACTGTTGCACACACTCGAAACCAAGTCTGAGCCATAGCGGTATGGGCATAAATGCCCATACCGCTATGGCTCAGACTATCTAGTATTGCTCCCGCCTATCCCCGAAGGCGCCCAACCTTCAGCGCGTCGCGCGGTCGGTCACTGTCGACGAACCGCTAGGCATGAAAGGGGACTTGGATGAACCCACACTACGAAATCTGGACTCGGCAGCCGACTCTCGGCGCGTTATTGAGCGTTGGCTACCGAGGCGTTGCCACCTTGCTCGTCATTGCGCCGTGGCTGGCGAGTAGCCAAGTTCCGGTCCTATGGGTCATCGGCCTACTCCTACTTGCGGGCGTTGCCAGTGTGCTGACCGGTCGAATGTTGTGGATGTTCGCGCGGCGCGAGGACCGGAACCTACCGCTCGCATTGCTCGCGGCGGACTCGGCAATCTTCGGCACCATCTTTGTGTTGTTGCGCTGGGGCACCGCTGCGGATGCCGCGCCGTCGCTCGGCTGGGTGGTGATGAGCGGAACCGTCGCGTTGTGGACCAGTTGTCGCGGCTGGCGTGCGGGGATAGTCGCGTCTCTGCTGAGCGTACCGGTCGGATTGGTGCCGGTGTGGTTCGGCCCGGTCCCGATGCCTACCTGGATATTCGTGATCGGACCCGTCGGTCATTGCTTGGTGGCCGTCGCTGTTGCCGGCTTGCTTCAGGTGGCGTTTCTTCGGGGGGTCGAGCCGTCCCGGGAGCTGGCGTTCGACTATGGCACGCGGCTGGCGCACTCACGCGCTCAGCGAATGATTCACGACACGGCGCTGCAGACCTTGGAAGCGATTGCGCTGATGGCCGGAGCCGCTCGCGCCGGGGCCGAGGAGGTGAATGTGCAACGGATCGCTGAGATGGCTGCCCTCGAAGCCAGGCAATTGCGAGATGTGCTGGGCGCCCGGGGCGGCCCCGAGGACTTGCGAACGGCGCTCGAGTCGGTGGCCGCCATGACCTATCCCCACCACGTCGATGTCCGCGTCGTTGCTGCGGGTCTCGATGACGTGGCGATTCCGCCGGCTGTGGTCGAGGCGCTCTGCGCCGCGACTCGGGAGGCGTTGGTCAATGTCGGCAAGCATGCGGGTGTGCGTACCGCGGCTGTTCGCGTCGCCGTGGAGGCCGGCGGCATCGGGGTGAGTGTGACGGACTCCGGAATTGGTTTCGATCCCGCTCGGGTGATCGAAGGGTTCGGCCTGCGGAAGTCGGTGCGGGCCTGTATAGCGTCGGTTGGTGGCCAGGTCGAGGTGACATCCCGCCCGGGTGCGGGCACCCTTGTCTGGCTCTGGGTTCCAGTAAGGGCCGGCGCCAGCTCGCTGGCGCCGGTCCGCTCCGCCTCACCGGTGCCGACGTTCCCAGCCGGCCGCAAGCGGCATCCGCGCGGCGCCGGGCTGCATTCCAAGGGTCGGTGGGACAGGCCGGCCCTGTCCAATCCGCGGGATGTGGCTGTGCGGTCCATAGACTGAGCGCCGCCACCTTGCTATGGTCTTACCGTAACCGTATACGAAAACAAGGCTATGCTCGTAACAAGGGTGGTCGTGTGTGCGCTACATCCCCTGACGTCTCGCCCGGGCGCAGGGATCTCGGGCTGGAAAGTTATGGACAAGGGCTGGTGAGTAGATTGACGATGCACCCAGGTGTCACCTCGCGAATAGCTGCGCTGGTGGGGATCGGCGACATCAGTGGACCAGTGAACCTGACTGTTCTGCGTAGGGTGGTAGCCGCTGTCACCGCGGTTATCAGCGTCGGTTATCGCATGGTGGCGACCGTGGCGAGCCTTCTCCCCTGGCTGTGGTACCCGTGGGGTCGCGAGGTCGATCTGGTGCTTCTCGGGTTCCTCCTCGTGGGCTCTCTCGTCTGGAACGTGGGCATGCTGCGAATCCTGTGGCTCAAGCTGGGCAGCACCGACGATGTCAGCCTTCGGTTCCTGGCCGTCGACTCGGGCGCGTGTGTTGCCATGTTCCTGGGTATCAAGCAGCTGATGACACCGTCATCAGCGGTACTCCTCGGCATCGTGGTGCTTGCCGGAACGGTCGCCTTGTGGACGAGCTGTCGTGGTTGGCGGATCGGCCTGGTGGCCTGTCTCGGCGCGGCGCCGACGGCGTACCTGGCCACCTTGCTCTCGCCCGACCCGATCACGCCGAGCATCTTCACCCTCGCGGTGGTGGGCCACTGTCTGGTCTCGGTGAGCGTTGTCGTTGCCTTCCACTACGCCTTCGACCAAGGCATGAGAATCTTCACCGCGGTCGCCTACGACACCGGCGAACGAACGGAACGAACCAGATCGCAGAGACTGGTGCACGACACCGCTCTGCAGACCTTGGAGTCGATCTCCCTGATGGCCAGTATGGCGACCAACAACGACGCCGGAAAACTCTTGGCTCGCGTCGGTGAGATAGCGGCGACCGGGGCTGGCGAACTCAGGCTGGCGATCGCCGTTGGCGACTCGGTCACCGATAGCTCCGACCAGACCAACCCGGATGAGGCCACTGTGGACCAGAGCAATCTGTTGTCGGCGCTTGACGCGGCGGTTGAGTTCGGTAGGCACCATGAGCTCGAGGTGGAGATCGTCACCACCGAGGGCGCGTTGCCGAATCTCAAGCCCACGGTTCTTGCCGCGGTAGCCGGTGCGCTTAACGAAGCGCTCCGGAATGTCACCAAGCACGCCGACAGCAAGCGGGTGGTGATCCGGGCACGATCGGTCTGTGGGGGAGTCGAGGTCTGTGTTCGAGACTTCGGCCGTGGGCTCGAGCTCAGCGAGGTGAGGGAAAGCTTCGGGTGGCGGGAGTCGATTCGCGGTCGGATGGTCCAGGTCGGCGGAGCCGCCCTACTGGAGTCGCGCGCCGGCGTGGGTGTCACCGTCCGGCTCTATGCCCCCGCAGGCAGCCTCGTGGTCGGCGAGTGGGGCTCGATCGCTGAGCATGCTGACCCACGCTCACGGCTCGTGCCCGCGGCGCCGGTGCGCCCATCCGTCCCACCGCAGTCGACGATGCGCCCGGCAACAACGCCCCTGTCAACACCCCCGCTGTCAACAGCGTCCCGACCAACGGCACCCCTGCCGACAGCGCCGCCCCCGGCGACGGTGAGTGGCAGGTTGGCCTCTGATCCCCGGCGGTTGGCGCCGTCATAGTCAGGTCAGGTCGGCGAGGCCGACCGGGACCATGAGCAGTGGAGCGGCAACTGCCGAGCGGTCCTCCCCGGGCAGTCTTGTTAGCGGGTTTGCCGCTCCAGCGCGAGCAGGAACGACTCGTAGGTTTGCCCGGTTGCCTGGCTCATGCCGATCTCGCAGGGGCGGTTCGCCGACAGGTAGCCGTCGTGGCCCTCAGCAATCTGGGCCGCCATACCAGCGGTTGCCGATGCGGTGAGTTCCGGCTGGAGAAATCCGCGGTCGCCGCCGAAGCCGCAACACACCGCTGGGTTCGGCACCAGGACCGACTCGGCGAGACGTCGCGCGATGCCCACCAGCGTCTTGGTGGTGCCGTCTCGGTGATTGGCGCAGGTCGGATGGACCACCAGCGATGGGACCTTCTCGATAGCGAGCTTCTTTACTAGCCGACCGACAAATACGGTGCTGTCGAGGAATCGAAGCGCGTCGTAGGTTTCGCGATGTGAACCCGGCAGCAGCTCGGCCAAGGCGCTCAAACCGTGTGCACATGAACTCGCGTCGGTGACCACGGGCAGCTCGCCGCCGTCGGTCCAACTCCAGGCCCGATCGACGAACTCGGTCGCCATCGCTACCGCCGCCTCCGGAAAACCCTTGGACACCCAGGGAGTGGCGCAACACACCCCGGTCACGTTATCGGGGATCCACACCGGCGACCCGGCTCGTGCGGCCACTCGCACCAAAGCGGTCGGCACCGACACCTCACCCGGGGAGGCGAAGATCCGATTGACGCACGCTGGGAAGTACACCGCGTGGGCCCCCTGTCGTCGAGTCGCAGGCAGCATGCCGTCGGCCGATCGCGGCATGTGTTGGGTGGCTACCGGCATGATGTCGAATCGTGCCAGCCGGGTGGCGACGGCCTGAGTGAGCCGGCTTCGTCGAGTGGGTCCGAGCAGGCGACCGAGTTGATCCGAGGCGCCCAAGCTGGCGCGCGCGAGCCGCTCGACCTCTGTGAATCGCTTGACCGCCTCCAGCGCGGCCCGGTGAGCGGCTCGGGAGTGCCGAGCCGCGCGCAGACGTTTGACGAGGTCGCCGGTGTTGATGCCGACCGGGCAGGCCAGCTGGCACATGCCATCGGTAGCGCAAGTGTCGAGCACCTGGTGGTTCATCGCAGCGTGGAGTTCGGCCAGCTCGGGGGAGGTGGGGTCGACGGCCTCCAGGGTGGCGATCCGTCGGCGCAACACGATCCGTTGTCGTGGGGTGGTGGTGAGGTCGCTGCTCGGGCATCCCCGTTCACAGAAGCCGCACTCCACGCAGCGATCGGTCTCGGCGTCGATCACTGGGGTGGCCTTGAGGTTCTCGACGTGCGAGATTGGCGTGGCCGGCACAATCGTCCCCGGATTGAGGATGCCGAGCGGATCGGCCAGGGTTTTCAGCCGGTGCATCAGGTGCGCGGCCACCTGGCCCCACTCCGCCGCCACGAACGGCGCCATATTGCGCCCGGTGCCGTGCTCGCCTTTCAACGCGCCATCGTGCCTGACCACGAGCGCGACCAGATCGGCCAGGAACGCGGCATACCGCTGCGGCGCGCCGGGATTGCCGAAGTTCTCGCTGATCAGGAAGTGCAGGTTGCCGTCCTTGGCGTGACCGAAGATCACTGCGGCATAGCCGTGCGCGTCCAGGAGTTGGCGTAGCTGAGCCATGCCCGCCGCGAGGTGCTCCGGCGGAAAAACCACGTCCTCCAAGATGATCGAGGACCCCGCTGGGCGACGCCCGCCGATGGTCGCCAACATGCCTTTGCGGATCGCCCACAAGGCGGCCACCACTTCGGGATCCTGATACAACAGCGGCGGGGTCACCAACTCCACATCGGTGAGTACCCTTACCGCCTGGAGAAGGAGCCCGAGCAACTGCTCGTCAGTCTCCGCGCGCCACTCGACCAGCAGGCCGTGGGTGTCGGCGATCACCAAGCTCGGATCGACAAACCGGGCGAGGGCGTCGCCCGCGGACAACAATGCGGGACCGTCCATCAGCTCGATCGCCCGCGCTCCGCTTTCCTGGAGCGCAGGCACCGCCCGACAAGCGGCCTCCAGGGTGGGAAACACCAGGAGGGCCGTGCGGGCATGGGGCTCGACCCGGATGGTGCGCAAGGTGATCTCGGCCAGGAACGCCAGTGTGCCTTCCGAACCCACCAGGAGGTGTTCAAAGATCCGCAGTGGCGTGTCGTAGTCCACCAGCGCGTTCAACCCGTACCCGGTGGTGTTCTTCAACGCATACTTGCGGGTGATGGTCTCGACCAGGTGAGCATCATCGAGCAGGTCTCGTCGCAGGTCCAGCAATCCCGCGGCCAGGTCCGGTGCGGCACGCGCGAAGGCCGCCTCGGCCTCCTCGTCGGCGGTGTCGATCACCGCGCCGGATGGCAGGACGAACTTCAGGGAATCGAGGGTGTGATAGGCGTTGCGTTCGACGCCGCAGCACATGCCGCTGGAGTTGTTGGCCACAATGCCGCCGATAGTGCAAGCCGCAAGGCTCGCCGGATCCGGGCCGATCTCGGTGCCGTGGCGAGCGAGCGCGGCGTTGGCTACCGCGCCGATCGTGCCCGGCCGTGCTTTGATTCGGGCACCGTCGTCCTCCACGGTGAGGCCGCGCCAGAAGCGTTGCACCTCACACAGGATGCCGTCACTTTGGGCTTGTCCGGACAAGCTGGTGCCGGCGGCGCGGAAGGTCACCGGCGTGCGGCGCCGGCGGGCAACGGTCAACACCGCCTGGACATCGGCTACGGTGGCCGCGATCACCACGACCTGAGGCCGAAGCAGGTAGGCCGAGGCGTCAGCGGCGAACTTGGTGATCGACACCGCATCGTCGAGCACTCGTTCCGGGTCGATGCGCGAACGCAGGTCGTCGGCAAGTGTGGTCACGTCGAGGAGAGTACTTTGCCGCGGTTGTTTCCGCCTGGCGGCCTGCGAAGCTGTCGCCGGTTAGGCTCGCACACGCGACCCAGTCACTGACAGCGCAGTCACTGATGGCAAGGTCACCGACAGCAAGGGAGTCACGATGGGCATGCACCGGGTAGACCAAACCACGGAGCAGATGATCCGCAGCGTGCTCGCCTACGCCGAGAACCGAGTGCGGATGGAGCCGGTGCCACTCGACGAGGGAAAACTGTCCGCCGCCGAGCTCTACCACCGGCTGGCCGGCCTGATCCGCGACGATCCGCGTCCGCCGGACGAGGTGCTGGGCGTCTACGCCTCGGTGGTCGCACCCAGTGTGATCTCCGCGGACTCGCCGCGTTTCTTGGGTTTCATTCCAGCCGCACCGACCAAGGCCAGCTTGTTGTTCGACATGTTGGTGAGTTGTGCCTCGATCCAGGGTGTGTCCTGGTTGGAGGCGTCCGGAGCCGTCGCCGCGGAGAACACGGTGCTGCGGCTGCTCGCCGCCGAGGCCGGAATGCCCGCTCAAGCCGGCGGGTGTTTCGTCTCCGGCGGATCGGCCGGGAACCTCTCCGCGCTGGCCGTCGCGCGGGAGATCGCCAAAGAACGCCTCGGCAGCGGCTATCGGGAGCTGGCCGCCTCGGGTCGTCGGCTGCGGGTCGTGGTCAGCACCGACGCGCACTCCTCGATCATCAACTCGCTGCGCCTGCTGGAGATGGGGGCCCTGGTGGTGGAGACTCCCGACCATCGGCTGACCGGCGAGGCGATTCGGGCCGCGCTTGCGACCGAAGCGGATCTCAGCGACGTCGCCGCCGTGGTGTGCACCGCCGGGACCACCAATGCCGGCATCGTCGACGATCTGGCTGGGGTCGGTGCCGTCGCCCGAGACCACGGGTGGTGGTACCACGTCGACGGTGCCTATGGCGGTGCCGGTCTGTTTGCCCCCTCGCTGCGGGCGAAGTACGCCGGTATCGAACATGCCGACTCGTTCATCGTCGATCCGCACAAGTGGTTGTTCACGCCGTTCGATTGCTGTGCGCTCCTCTATCGCGATCCGGGCCTGGCCCGACGTACCCACACCCAGGACGCGTCGTACCTCGATGTCATCCACACCACCGACCAGCACGGACCAGGCAGGGCGGGAGCCGAGGACGGCCATCTCGGGGAGTGGAATCCGACCGACTACGCTTATCACCTCACCCGCCGCGCCCGCGGTCTGCCGCTGTGGTTCTCGCTGGCAGTCAACGGTATCGACGCCTACCGTACGTCGATCGAGAAAGCGGTGGACCTGGCTCGCGCGACGGCGGAGATCATCGCCGGCAGCAGCCATCTCGAACTCGTCCGGGAGCCGGATCTCGGGGTGGTCCTCTTCCGGCGGACTGGGTGGTCAGCCAGCGATTACCACACCTGGGCACAAGGGCTTCATCACGACGAGATCGCCTTCATCCCGCCAACCAAGTGGGAGGGCGAGACGGTGGGCCGGTTCGCATTCCTGCATCCCGACACCACCCTCGACATCGTGCGCGAGGTGCTCGCCCGCACGGTGTAGAGGTGCAGCGGACCATGGTGAGTTATCTGCGGAGCGGTCCTACTGTTGGCGAGCGCTTGCCCGCCAACGACCTCTTCCCAACACGTTCTTACTGATCGAGGCTAAGGTCGCACTGCCACCTCAGGGTCGAGTCCCCGGCAAAGACGCAACTCACCCAGGCCACGAAGTCGGATACGCTTTCCCAGAAAGTGGAGGTAGGAACCTGCTTCGCCGCGACGCCGGTCGCGTGAACGAGGGAACCCTCGTCCTCGGGTCTATTTGTCTCATCACACGCAGTAGCGCTGCGGTTCTGCGAGTGGCCGACGATCTCGAAGCGGAGGGTGGATAGTGAGTTACTCAAGACGTCGGAAGGTGCTTCTCCGCGTCATCGTCGGCGCTCTTGCAGTATCGGTGACCGTGGCCGGGTATCTTCTATTCCGGCCGATCGTTCCGCGCGGCGGCGGCGCCACCGCCACCACAGTGTCGGCTCCGTTGGCCCCAGCAGCGAACGATCAGGTCCGCGGGGTAGCTGCGGCTACCGGAGCCGACTCGGTGCTGGTGCTTCAGAACGGCCAGATTCGCTATGCCTCCGGCGAAACAGGGCATCTCGCGAGTGTTGCGTCAGTACGCAAGAGCGTCATCGCAGTCTTGATCGGCATTGCTGTGGATAGGGGAATGATCGACCCGGATCGATCTCTCGCCGATCTCGGCATCGACGAGACCAAGACCCCACTCAGCCAGGTGGAGAAGTCGGCGACGGTCCGCGACCTCCTGGGTTCACGGTCCGGCGTGTATCTCGAGTCGGGAGCCGAGACCGACCTCATGCGAGCGCGCCGCCCGGAACGCGGGACGCATCCGCCGGGTAGCTACTTTTACTACAACAACTGGGACTTCAACACCCTGGGCGCCATTTTCGAGGCGGAGACCGGCGTACGGATCGGGGACGCCCTCCACGACTGGATTGGTGCACCGCTAAACCTTCAGGATTTCCTACCCGAACATGTGACCTACGCCCACGACAGCGTGTCTCGATACCGAACCTGGCGACTGTATCTGACCCCGCGGGACCTAGCGCGTATCGGTGATCTTGTGGCGTCCTGGGGTCGCGTCGGCGAGCGCCAGGTGGTCTCCCGTTCCTGGATCGAGGAGATGCTGGTGCCACGATCTCAGACCCCTGACGGAGACGCGTACGGCTATCTTTGGTGGATCGATCAGTCCCGGGGAATAGCCTACGGGAGCGGCTGGGGTGGCCAGTTCGTCATGGTGTCCCGCGAGTGTGGTCTGACGGTGGCGGTCACCAACAGCACCGGGGACAATGGCGCCGAGTTCCTCGTCTTCAGCGAGTTCGGCGACCGCGTTTCGCGAGCGGAGGCCATGTCGATCTATGACACCGTCGCACGCGTTGTTTCGTGCAAGCAATGACAGCCCCGGATGAGGCGAATGTACATCCGGGGAGTGATCACCCATAGCCCAGCTTGCTGCGACAGACCCAGATGCTGGTGGCACCAGCGCGGACTGCCGAGGAGCGTCCCAGGCGACGAGAGCACCGGACCGTATCCGAGAGCAGCGCGATATCCAGGTGTGTGGCACGCTCGCCCCACAGGCAGGGTGTGCCAGGACGCCGTCGTAGGTAGGTTCGATTGGGTCGAAGCGCCGACCAGAATCCGCCCCGAGTTCGTTAACGGCGCTGGTCAGCCGGATCGAGCCGCACCAACCGCCCGCGACCAAACGCGTAGTCCACCGTTGTCGGGCAGGTTTCTTGGTGCGAACCGCTGGTAAGAGCAATGGGCACGCGGGCGGGTCGGGCACAGTCGGGCAACTGTGGCCGCCGGATGAGGTCGGCGCTCAGCGGCCCGGCGTCCACGGATCTGGTCGCGAAGGGAAGGGGCAGCCCCTGCTGCTGGCCATGCCAGGTCATCGCAAAGGCCAGGCTGCCCGTGGCCGGACAGACAACTGCCCGCCGGGTCGCGGTGACCCGGCGGGCGGCCGTCGAAGGCGGGACCCATGTGCTGGGCGCCGGTTTACTTGGGGCCCGGCTACTTGGCCCCGGTTCACCTAGGCCTCGGCTACTAGGCCCCGTTTGCTTAGGCCCGGATTACTTGCTGAGAGCCCA
>JBOFLH010000333.1:0-2894 GCA_051657765.1 Nocardioides sp.
CAATACCTCGCGTGCCAGGCGAGAAGACCGGAGCGCCGGGCAGTACGCTGGCGTCAGATAGCGCCGACGCACGATCGGAGCTTGGGACGCCCGGCTGGATCGACACCAAGCCTGTCGACACTCATGTCGGCCGACGCGAGCGCCCTACTGTGACCGCGAAGCGAGCCATAGTGTGTGTTCTCTGCTGATAGCGTCTTCCGCATCGTTGACTTCGCGCGCCCAATCAGATTCATCGGCCACAAGGAGTAGTTTCGTCTCCGCTTTGGCTAGGTCAGTAACCGCAGCGCCGTAGGCGCGGGAATTGAAGTCGTGCTGCTTTGTCTCGACCCAGGCGACGACAGAGCCAATGAGTGCCGCAAACGCAGCAGAAAGCGCGGGCATGCTCGGATTGAGCGCTTCGAGCAAAGCAAAGAGAAAGCCTGCGAACTCGAGAATGACCAGGGAGGCCCTCCATTGTTTCGACCTCATCCCATTGTATTCCGCCTTGGTCGAGTACCAAGACCTCTGCTCGCGTATACGAGCGTTTAAATAGATTTCGATTCGCTCCGCCCGAGCCGCTGAGCGCTGAGTCCGCATCCACTTACTCACCATCTCGGCGTCGACCGGCTTAAGTTCCAGGGCTGGATATTGGCCACAAACGGTTTCTAGACGGTCGAGAAGTGCACGCACCGCTTCAGTGTCGCTCATACTCCGAGGAAATGGCTCGCCACATACCGAAAACTTCCATGCGAGTGTTTTGGCAGATTCTGCAACTGCTCGCGCGTCATACCACGCCTTATCGGGCCGACCCTTCCACAGCACGCCCTCAACCAACAACGCTGCTACGAAACAGACGACGGCGAGTAGAGCCAGCATGTCGATCTCGCCTTCCCCAACTCGCCACGACGCGATACCGCATAAGGCGGCGGCCGCCACCAGAGCCAGTCGTAGCCTCGTGCCCCCCACGTACCGTCTTTGCCCCGCGAGAGATGCGGCATCGGCAGCCTGGAACAACTGGGGCATGTCGGAGTCCAGGACGTGTTGGGTCGGCATGATGCTCATCATGCCGCAAGTGTCGCTAGGTTCGGCTACGGTCGAGGTTCCAGCCAAGCGGATGAAGGATCAACATGAGCCACTGGCAGCAAAGACAGTTACAGCAGATCGCGGAGGCAGCTGCGCGACGGAAAGTGGATTCGACCCGCCACAAATGCTTTATCTCACACCATGCCGCTGACTCTGATGAGGTGGCGGTCTTCTTGGACAACTTCGGCACCGAGTTTATTGCAAAGACAGTCGGCGTTACTGATGAAGATGATTTCATTGACAGCGACGATACTGGCTATGTTATGGACCAGATTCGAACGAAGTACCTTGGAGACTCATCGGTCACAATCGTGCTCGTCGGAAAGTGCACGTGGGCGCGCCGCTACGTTGATTGGGAGGTCTACTCATCTCTTCGGAACAGCAAACACAGTAAGGTGAATGGACTCTTGGCCATAGAGCTTCCTAGCGTTGCTGGAACGGGGAAGTTGCAGGCGCGAGTCAACGACAACGTGATTCGGGATAGTTCACGCAAAGATGTTGGATACGCCCGCTGGGTCGCGTACCCGATCTCCTCAACGTCGTTGCGGCTGTCGATCGAAGATGCGTTTAAAGCCCGAACCGCCCGCGCTGCCCTCATCAACAATACGCGGGACCGGCGCGTAAACAACGCGGCTTGTTCATGATTCGTCAGGATCACGAACAGGCTGTTGATTCGGTAAGTTCGCCAATGGCGTCGACCACGCTGATCGCGCCGGCACGACGAAGGGTGGGACGCCGTTCGATTGTCTTGGCGTAGCCAATGCGCTGAACATTGGCCTCGCTTGCAGCGTAGATGTCGCTTGGCGAGTCGCCGATAAGTACTGCCGTCTCCGCTCGCGCGTCGAGGGCGGTGAGGGCGGCGGTGATCGATGCGGGGTGGGGTTTCATGAGGTCAGGGCGGCCGGGGGTTCGGCCGATGACGGTTGCCACGAGGTTGACCCACTGGTGGCGGTCGAGAAAGGCGTCTATGCAGGTGCGGTCGTTGTTGCTGACGATCGCGACTGGCTGTCCACGGCTCGCGCATGCGGTGAGGAGTTCATACGCGCCGTCGGTGGGGGTGGCGGTTCGCGCGGCGGTGACTTCGGCGTCGATGCATGCGCGTTCGACGGCTGGGAGCGCTTCGGGGTGGCGTTCGCCGGTGTAGCGGAGGATGGCGAGGTGGTCGGTGGTGGTCTCGATGTCCGCCGGCACGTGGCCGACAGCTGCTTGGAGCGCGGTGCGTGCGGTCTCAGCGGCTTCGGCGTTGGCTGGTGGTGGCATGAGGGGGGTGATGGGGCCGTCGAAGTCGAGGAGGACGACGGCTGCGCGGGCGACGAGTTGGGCGGCGTTCACGGCTGGTGCGGGGTGGCGATGGTGGTCCAGACGCTGTCGAACCACTGCCGGGTCTGGTGGACGAAGAGGGAGCCCATGGATTCGGGGTCGCCGTCGTCGGTGTGCTGGAACATGGTGGCGTCCTTGCCCATCGGGTCGTAGATCGCCTGGCGCTTGCCGTCGATGCGGACCTCGTGCTTGACCACGGGGTAGTAGCCGAAGAACGCATCGGTCTCGTTGACGATGTAGAGCTTGAACAGTGGTGCTGAGCCGTGCACGCGGACTTCGGCGGTGGCCTGCGGGACGAGTTCGAGGTCGGCCAGTTCCTCGACGGTCGCGGTGACGGCGCCGGCGTGGCGGGCGCTGATCTGCGCCATCCGGTCCCGCACGGGCTGGCTCGACGCGGGGTCTCCGCTGGCCTTGACCGGGATCGCGAGGGGCCGGGTCAGGTCGGAGAGCAGCATCCGCACGTGGATCGACTTCGGCGTGAGCCGGCCCTCGCGGATCATGTCGAGCGGCCC
>JBOFLH010000334.1:0-57934 GCA_051657765.1 Nocardioides sp.
CTCGGGGGTCATGTCGCCGTGCGTGGTTCTCTCAGCGTCAACCAACCAGTGGTACGTCAGGTAGTGAATCGCTTGCTGCTGCTCGGCAGCGGCGGTGCGGCACGACCACCGATCATTGACGACCCACTTCCTGCTTTCCCTGAGGCGGCGGCGCCGATTGATCAGTTCGACGGCCTGCGCGAGGAGGTCGACCGCCTTGTCGCTGGTCGCGACCTCACGCCGTACGGCGATATCGACCCGATCCGTGCGGCCCAGGTGTCCACCGGCTGGGGCCTGTACTGCGCCTACATGCTGGGTGTCCCCAATGAGCGAGCTCACCGGGAGGTGCCGCTGATCGTGCAGTTTGCGGCCCGCACCCCGCGCGTGGTCAACGCAATAGTGGCACTGCTCCCGCCAGGCGTGACGCTTCGCGCGCACGAGGGGCCTTATGCGGGAATCCTGCGCTATCATCTTCCGTTGCGCGTTCCCGTGGACAATCCACCCACACTGCGGGTCAGCAACCGCCTCCACACCTGGGCCGAGCGCCGACCGATTCTGATCGACGACACCTTTGACCACGAGGTCTACAACCAGAGCAGTGGCACCCGGGTGATGCTGATCATCGACGTGCTGCGACCACTTAGTCCGGTACTCGACCTGGTCAACCGCGCCTGTCTTCGGCTCAAGCGACGGTGGTCGGCACAAATGATCGCCGACGCCAACGGAGACATCTAGTGGACAAGCTGGTGCTCTTGGTCACCGGTGGCAGCCGCGGTATCGGCGCTGCCACCGCGGCTCTCGGCGCGCAGGCCGGTTACGCCGTCGCCGTCGGCTATCGGTCCGACCGAGCTGCCGCTGAGGCCGTGGTCGCCGGCTTGGCGGGTCCAGGAATTGCGGTGGGCGCCAACCTTGCGTCGCAAGCGGAGGTGGTCCGGATGTTCGCGGAGCTCGACGACAGGCTGGGTCGGTTGCATTGCCCTGGTCAACAACGCCGGGGTTCTGGAGGGGCTGGGCCGGGTCGACCAGATAGATGAGCAGCGATTGCGGCGGGTGCTGGACGTGAACGTCGTCGCCCCGTTCTTGTGTGCGCGAGAGGCGGTACGGAGGATGTCCACCGCGCACGGCGGGAGCGGCGGCGCGATCGTCAACGTATCGTCCGCGGCGTCGCGGCTGGGGTCGCCGGGTGAGTACGTCGACTATGCCGCATCCAAGGGTGCGCTCGACACCCTTACCACGGGTTGGCGCTGGAAGTCGCCGGCGAGGGCATCCGCGTCAACGCGGTTCGCCCCGGCTTCATCGACACCGAGATTCATGCCCGCGGTGGTGACCCGGACCGGTTGTCTCGACTGGCGCCCACGATCCCGTTGGGCCGCCCCGGAAAGGCAATCGAGGTCGCCGAGGCGATCATGTGGCTGCTGTCGACCCGGGCCTCCTACGCCACGGGCGCGTTCATCGACGTGGCAGGGGGCCGTTGATGAGCCGTCTGAGCACACCGATCGACACCCTCGGCACCGACGGGTTCGACATCGCCCCGGGTGTCACCGCGGCCCGCGTTGTTGGCCGTGCTGACCGGCCCCGAGACCAGCGCTGATGCGCTCGCGGCGGCCCCGGCTCTTGATCCGATCCTGGATCCGGCGCGAGTGGTTCCACATGGCTTGCGGCCAGGATCGCCGGCACACCGTGGCCGGTTTCGACGGGGAACGCGTTCGTGCGGACCTGCTTGGTGGTCACCTTGGTGGTCACATTGCCGAATACGGGGCGCCTCGCACGCACCAGCAGTTCCACGCTGTATTCGGGTCCGACTACTCGTTCCTCCACCAGCACTCTCGACGCCACACCGCGGTCGGGCACGAGGAACGCCTCCGCCGGCGCGCACGCCTCCTGCCAGGCTGCGATGGCATCGCGCGGGGTGCCGACAATTCGCACCCCCAAGCTGGCATGGCGCGGTCGGCTTTACGACGCACTCGCCGCCCGTGTCGCGCACGAACGCAGCGGCCGCATCAGGGTCGGCGGCGATCACGTAGCGTGGGTTGAGCAGACCGGCTTGATCGGCCACGCTCCGCAGCTCGCGCGCCGTACTCGACACCGGTGAGGACGATCTGAGGCTGCGGCAGGCGGTCCAGCAGTGCGTCGAGCGGTCCATCGAGCTGATACTCGCACTCCACTACCCGTGAAACGCATGCTGCGGATGCGGTGGCGTGCAGGTCGCGTCGTCTCGCTACGTCGGGCTCCTCAACTACCAGCACACTGCCCGCTGGTAGCGACGCGTCGAGTCGGACGGCGAGGCCGGCGGCGTAACCGAGCATCAGGACTGCGTCGGTCGAGGTGACCAGCGGCTCGGCTGGCGGTAGAACGGTGGTCACCGCCAGAGCCTAGACGGTGCGTGGCTTGTTCAAGGCTTGTGCAACAGCATCCGGATAGCGCAAAATCACGATGACCCGGCGAGTAAGTGCCAGCCATCGCGGGTTAGCGGTACTTACACGCCGGGTCACCGTGATTCCTGGTGGTGCACCGATGGAAGTCGGTTGGTGTTCGTTGTCGTCTGATCGCGATCGATAGGTCAGGCCCGAACCGCTGGTGAAGGCGGCCCGGACCTCCGCAGAGAAGCACCTATCGCATAGAAGCCGGCTGACTTCTCGACTCTGCAGGGGGACAATGTCCTGCATCCTCGATCCGACTTCCGTTGTCAAACGTTTGCACAAGGTTGTTCTAGGGAGAGTGTGCCCCAGGTTCCCGCATATTGTCTAGTGTTTGTTCAAGGTTTGCTCTAATCTTTCGTTGGTGTACTCCGTGAGCCATGCCGCGAGCCTTGCCGGTGTCGCAGCACCGACGCTGCGGGCCTGGGAGCGCCGCTATGGCGTGGTCACACCCAAACGCACGCCGGGCGGCTATCGGGTGTACGACGACGCTGACGTGCGGCTGCTCCGGGCGATGAAAGTGCTGGTGTTGGCGGGGTGGTCCACCCGGGCGGCCGCGGAGCGGGTTCGGGTTGCCGGCGACCTGCCACTGACCGATGACCCGGTCGCGATTACGACCCAGGCGGCGAGTGATGCGACTGAGAGCGCGGCGACCGTCGGCGTGCTGGCCGAGTTGGCTCGGCACCAAGACTCGCAGGCGATTGACCAGGCGCTCGACACCGAGTTCGGTCGGGCGGCATTCGAAGTGGTTGCTGACGCCTGGCTGCTACCGGCACTGGTCGAACTGGGTGCGGCCTGGCAGGCCGGCCGAGTCAGCATAGGTGGCGAACATCTGGTCACTGCCGCGGTACTACGTCGCGTGGCTGCCATCTTCGACGGTTCGCCGGCAGCCACCGAGGGCCCGCTCATTCTGGCCGGGCTGCCGGGCGGTTCCAGGCATGAGATCGGCGTGTTGGCCTTTGCCACGCTCCTGCGTCGCGCGGGCGCCAACGTGCGCTACCTCGGTGGTGACCTGCCGACCACGAGCTGGGTGGAGAGCGCAAGTCTGACCGAGCCGGCCGCTATCGTGCTCGGGGTGGCCACCATGTCCGATGTGATCGCGGCCCGTGATGCCATCAACGCCCTGCGCGCGACCTGTCCCAGGGTGGAGGTCTATCTTGGCGGTGGCGCGCAAGCGTCGGTCCATGTCGCCGCTCATCCGCTCGGTCACAATCTGCTTGCCGCCGCTGACGCGCTGATGATGGACCTAGGTCTTCTCGGCGGCATTCCGGGTCGGGTGTCCGGGCCGGTCGCGGACCGCTAACGCGCCGCCCCGGTCCGATTGTCAGCTCAGATCAAAGACCGCAAACCGCGTTTGCCCAGTTGTTCGGCGACGATGACCCGGTGCAGCTCACTCGCCCCTTCCCAGATCCGTTCGACGCGCAGCTCGCGGGAGTGGCGTTCCGCGACGTTCTCGCGCATATAGCCGCGGCCGCCGAAGATCTGCACCGCTCGGTCGGCGACCCGCCCGGCCATCTCGGCGGCATATAGCTTGACCATCGAACACCTGGCGTGAAGCAGCTTGCGATCGTCGCCGGCGTCGGTTGCTCGCGCCACGTTGTACACCATGGAGCGTGCGGCAAAGAGCTCGGTCACCGAGTCGCCAAGCATGGCTTGCACGAGTTGTCGGTCCGCGAGCGGCACGCCGCCCACGATACGCGAGTTCGCGAAGGCTGAGGCTTCGTCAATCAAACGCTCGGCGGCACCGAGGCACCGCGCCGCAACCATGAGCCGCTCATAGCGGAACCACTCATAGGAGAAGCGCATGCCGTCCCCCTCGTTGCCGACCAGGTGGGTCAGCGGGACTCGCACCTCAGTGAAGGAAACGATCGGGTGGTGGTGGGCGAAGGTGTGCGAGTAGGCCGGTGTGCGAACCACGTCCATACCCGGGCTGGGCCGGTCGACCACGAACAGCGCGTGTTCGCCGTCGTGTGTCCCGCCCTGAAGGACCGCCTGGACGAACACGTAGTCCGCCTCGTTGTATGACGTGACGTGCCACTTCGTGCCGTTGAGGAGGTAGTGATCGCCGACGCGTCGGGCGGTGGTGGCCAGGTCGGAGACGTCCGAGCCGGCGAATTCCTCGGTGATCGCGTAACACTCGGCCAACTCGCCGCGCACCGTCGGAACCAGCCACCGGTCGCGGGCGTACGCGGAGGCAACCTCGGCCCACCAAGCCGGCGGCGTGGCCATCACCCAGCCGAGGCCATTGGTGACCCGGCCCCCCTGTTCTTGAATCAGCACCTGTTGCAGCGTGCTGCGCCCGCCACCTCCCAGATCCCGCGGCATATTGGTTGCGAACAGGCCGAGCTCAATGGCTCGGCGGTGGAACTCGGCGGCCCGGCCGTCCGGGAGCAGGCCGTCGTGCGCCTCGGCGTACTCCTCGTGCTCGATGAGCTCGTCGGTGAAGGTGCGCGCGGTGGCCTGAAGAGCTAGATCTTCCTCCGTGAAGTCGTACATCGGCCACCTCGGTCGCAGGTTGAGAATAGTTGAACGGCGGTTCAGTCTAGATCGATTGGAACCCGTGGAGAAGACCCAGTAGCTAGATGTGCACAGCGGCGCCCTTGGCACGACCACCTACCAGCGTTAGGTTGCCCACCGCCAAAGTGTGGAGCGGTCCGCACTTTGGTGCCCGTCGAGGTCCTGACCCGCTGATCGGCGTCTATACCGGCCCGCCCGCCGCGCTCGAGAGTCATTGACTGGCTGTTCAGCAGTGTGCGAGTTTTGCGGCATGGACGGCACAGACGTGGTGGTGGTCGGTGGGGGTACGATCGGCGGCTGGGCCGCCTACTTCCTCCGGAAAGCAGGGCTGAGAGTGGTCCTGGTCGAGGCCGAAACCCTGGGTAGCGGAGCGTCCTCGCGGGCGGCCGGCATGGTGCGTGCGCAGGGCGGCACCCAGGTCGCGGTGCAGTTGGGCATGTGGTCGCAAGAATTCTATCGAGGCCAGGCCGACAGCCTCGGCATCGACTCCGGCTTCGTAGAGACCGGGTACTACATGCCGTGTTTCACCGAGCACGACGTGACCGCTGCCGGCGAACGGATCGCCATGCAGTTGGATCTGGGATTGGCCGCACAGTGGCGCACTGCGGACGAGGTCGACGCCGAGAACCCCGCGATGGCGCCGGGAATGACTCTGGGATCGTCGTTCTACGCCGGCGATGGGTGGATCGATCCCCCGCGCAATGTCCTGGCATATACAGCCGCGCTGCTAGCGGCCGGTGTCGACGTGCGTGAGCACACCGCCTTCGCCGGGCTGATCACCGACCGTCGAGGGCAGTTGACGGGCGTACGTACTCAGCGCGGCGAAATCTCGTGTGCACACGTCGTGCTGACCGGTGGACCATCGCTGGCCGCGGTGGGCGCGGCGGCGGGTTGCCGGATCTGGTCGGGGGGAGTCCGCCACCAAGTGGTGGTGACCGAACCACACCCTGACCTGGCTCCGGCGCGGCTGCCGATGGTCTTCGATGTGCGCTCTGGCATCTACTGGCGCCCCGAGGAGGGTGGCATGCTGTGGGGGATGTCCAACCCGGCCGAACCGCCCGGCGAGGCCCGGGAGTTCGACGATAGCTACTTCGCGCGGATGCGCGCGCGGGTGGCCGAACTGGTCCCGGTTACCGCTCAGCTCGGAGTCCGGCGACGTTGGGCCGCCACGATCGACTACACACCCGATCACCTACCGATCCTGGGGCCGGTGTTGCGGGACGGTCAGCCGGTGGCCGGCGCGTGGGTAGCTGCGGCCGGTGGGCACGGGATGATGTGGGGTCCCGGCGTGTCGCGGGTCGCTGCCGATCTGGTCCTGACCGGCTCGTCCGACATCGTCGAGACCGCCGACCTGGGATTGGATCGCTTTGATGAGAGCGGGCACAGCTCCATGGCCGCGGACCCGATAGCGCTGCCGTTCCCTGAACGCGCCTAGAGCGTGTGTCCCAATCCGGATCGCCTGCTACGCGTGTTTTCGCAACCGATCTGGCGGCGTTGTCAGCGACTCGACGGCCCGCCTTCGCGCCTTCGCCTTGCCAGACGCGGCGCGAAACCCCGCTCACGACGGCGCCGAATTGGGAGACACGCTCAAGCGACCAAGCCGCCCTGGTGTCGGGTGCCCGACGCCAGGGCGGCCTCATTCATCGAGGTCGACGGTGGGCCGCTGCCTAGGGGCTGGTCGGCTCGTCGTCTCCGGGCTGGGCACCGGGAGGCTGGCTACTTGGAGGCTGGCCGGGCGGACCGGGAGCATCACGACGATCGTCGAACTTAGCCGGATGCCGCGGTCCGAAGTGGCCGCGGCCGGCGCGTTCCCGTCCGCCGTCGCGATCGTGGCCGGCTGCCTGCCCCAATGCGAAGCCACCGAGGCCGGTGATCAACGCGAGGCCAAGACCAGCGCCGACCAACGCTCCTCGGCTGCGCAGCCACCCTGATCGGCGCGATGGCGCGGATTCGTCGCCAGCGAGGCGTGCGGTAGCCGCCGGGCCCCGGTCAGCGCCCGCCGTACCCGGTTCGTTGGTGGCCGGTTTGTTGGTGGCCGGTTGGTCGGTGGCCGGTTTGTTGGTGGCCGGTTGGTCGGTGGCCGGTTCGTTGGTGGCCGGTTGGTCGGTGGTCGAGGCGCTCACCGTGGGGGTACTGGCCGGCGGTTCGCCCGGTGTCTGGTTCTCACTCATGAAAATCTCCTTCGCTTCGTTGGCTCGTTGAGCATCCGGCCGCAAGCTAGGAGAGATCACTGCGGAACCTGTGCGCCCGCTGTGAGTTCAGCACCGGGCCTGGATCAGCGCGTCGACGGCCACCAAGCGGCCTTCGACCGCCAGCAGTGGGTTGATGTCCACGGCAAGCAGCTGATCGCCGAAGTTCTCGATCAGGTGGCTCAACCCGGTCAGGGCACCCGCCAGGCCGAGCGGCGCCTGATGACCGGTGCGGGCCTGCCACCGATAGGTCAAGTGCCCGATCCAAGGCTCGCGGAGCGGGGCTAGCGCCAGCACCCGCTCGCTGAGCTCCTCGATCTGGCTCCCTCCGGCGGCGATCATCATGACGTGACCGACCGATTCGTCGAACACCGAGCCCAGGGCGAGCTCAACTGGGGCGCGGGTGGGAGGTCGGGATTCGTGACCGGCGACCCTGGGCGCACGTGCCGACAGTTGTGGCTGCACAGCGACCGCCGGGCCACAGCGTGCGGCCAGCGCCGCGTATGCGGCGTGCACAGCGGGACCATCACGCAGGCCGAGGTGCACGCCGCCGACGGCCACCCGATGTGCAATTCCGGGCTCGTCTGTCTTGAGTACCACCGGATAGCCCAGCGAGGCTGCTGCCGCCGCCGCGCTCGTCGCGGAATCCGCCGCCAGGGTGGGCACCACGTCGATGCCGTGCTCAGCGAGCAATTGCAGGGAGTCGACCGCATTCAGCCAGCCAGCCAGTCGCCGTGGAGTCATTGGGGTGACCGTAGATCCGGCGGGTCGAACAGCAAATGACGGCTCGGTTATCCGGACCGCCTGATGATCCATCAAGTGTCGGATGGCACGCAGTCCGGAGCGCGCTCCCTCCAGGACGGGGATGCCAGCAGCGCGCAAGCGCTCGGCCTGGGTCTGGTCAACCGACGCGGCAATGTGCGATATCACCACCACCGGCTTGTTCGTGGCAGCCGCAGTTGCCGTCACCGCACGCGGGTAGGCCTCGTCGCCGTCATACTCCTCGACCATATCCACGGCCAAGGCAACCAGGTCGACATTCGCGTCGGCCGTCGCGGCACCGAGGCACTCAGTGAACAAAGCCTCGGTGTCGGCGCCCCGGCCCCACACGTCGAGAGGGTTGGTCACCGCCAATCCCTCGTCGAGCGCCTCGCCCAACCGCCGACGGGTCTCGGCACCGAACTCGGCGAAAGGCACCTCCTCATCGGCGGCGAGGTCCGCCATCAACACCCGTTCGGCACCGGAATCATGAATGGTGGCGATTCCTGTTGTCATCGGCGACTTGCGACCTGGAGTCCACCGGTCGCTGGCGGGCTGGCGGCGTATCCGGCGTCCGACGGCGAACAACTCCAGGGTGTCCACGAACTCCTCGATGTCTCGACAGCGATGCACACCGTAGGTGGCGAAGAGAGCTTCCCAGGCGGCATCCTGACCAGCGATCGCCCCGGAGTGGGCGGTCACCATAGCTCGGCCTGTTGCCGACCGGCCGACCGTGAGCGCGACCACGGGTATGTCGCACGCCGCAGCGCGCGCCAGGCCTTCTCGAAGAACCGGTGCCTCGCGGATAGTCTCCAGGAACAAGCCGACCACCCTGGTCTGGGGTTGATCGAGGATCCAGTGAAGATAGTCCCCCGTGGTCGTCACCAACTCCTGGCCCGAGGAGATGGCGACGGAGAACTCCAGTCGACGGTGCGTGCGCAACAGGGCCGAGAACATCGAACCCGAATGGGTGATGAGCGCGATGCCGCCGGGCACCAGATGCTCGCGTTCGAGATAGCCCAGCGCTCGCAGATCGTGAGTCACGTTCACGAAACCCATGCAGCCCGCTCCGCAGATCGGCATTTCGTCAGGCTGACCGGCCGAGCTGCTCACGGTAGCCCGCTGGGTGTCCAACCGGTGGTGGCCCAGCTCGCTGCCCAGCTGCCCGATGGACGCACTGAGGCCGACCGCGCTGCCATAGACCACCGCTCCGCCGGTGCCGCACTGGCGAGCCAGAGCGAGTTGTTCGATCAGGTGTCGATCCGGAACACCCATCAGCACTAGGTCGACCGGCCCGGGTAGATCAGCGAGGCTGGGGACGCACCGGCGGTTCTGCACGCTGTCATTGGTCGGGTTGACCAGATGGACTTCTCGCACGCCGGTGCTTCGCAGGGCCTCGATGGCGAGTCGCTCGCCGAACGAACCGGGTCGGGCGCTGGCTCCGACGACGGCCACCGAGCGGGCCGCGAGCCTGCGATCGAGGTCAGTCACGGCCGCCCCGGCCTGGTCTTGAATGGGCGTTCAGTCGCCATGCTGGGTACCGTAGCCCGAAAGCCAGGTCCAATCAGCCCGGCAGAGGAAACAATTCGTCGGATTTCGGGCGCCTAGCACAAACTGGGCGAAAGGAGAGGTCGCGTGGGGACAAAAGACGATTCGACGCCGGAGCCGAATGCGAACGATACCCGGCGTACCCAGATGTTGACCGCAGCCGCCGGGTTGATCTCCGAGCGTGGCTTCGCGCAGACTCGGATTGTCGACGTCGCCGAGCGAGTGGGGGTCAGCCCAGGCCTAGTGGTCTATTACTTTGCGACCAAGGACCAGCTGTTGACCGAAGCCCTGCGGCACTCGGAGTCGACCTTCTATGTCGCAGCCGAAGGCTTGCTGCACGCCGAGGGAAACCTGGCGGCGCGCCTGGAGAAGCTCATCGACATGACCTTTGAGTCAGAGAGCTCGCTGGACGTGCCGTGGTCCTGGGGCCTGTGGTTCGACCTGTGGGCTCAGGCCTTCCGGCACCCTCAAGTCGCCAGTGATCGACGTGAACTCGACGATCAGTGGCGAAGCCTGATCACACGAATAGTCCGCTCGGGCGTGGAGAGCGGTGAGATCGACGAGGTTGACGCCGAGGAATTCGCCGTAACGTGGGCGGCTCTGTTGGACGGCTTGTCGGTTCAGGTCGCGTTGGATGATCCACACGTCGATCTCGAGAAGGCCCGCGAGCTGGCGTTGAAGTTTGCGTGGCGCGAGCTGAACCTGTCCTGAATCGGCCAGTCTGAATCGGCCAATCCGGATGGCCCAGTCCGGATGGCCCAGTCCGGATGGCCCAGTCCGGATAGCCCAGTCCGGATAGCCCAGTCCGGCCCGATGAGCCAGGCGGATGCCTTGCCGAACCGGGCGAGGTCGACGACACTAGATATGCCGGGGGCGGCATGGTGCTCAGGAGGTGGATCTGAGGCTTGAGGAGTTTCCGTGTCCCAGTCAGCCAGCTACCTAGGCAAGAGTCGACCGCGGCGCGCAACCATGATGGCGGCCGCCGCCGTCTCGCTAGCCGTCGGGTTCTCCCCGGTGGTCGGCAGTGCTCAATCGCCGCCACCCGACCAGGCAGATGCCGTATACACACTGCGGGTTAAGACAAAACAGCCAGTTAGGACGGCTCGGCTACTGGCTTCTCGAGGGTATGACCTCGTCGAGTCGCGGGCCGGCAGCGACTTGCTTGTTCTCGGCGACTCCGCAACAAGGGCTCGGCTACGTAGGGACGGCTACCGAGCGGTCATCTACAACGAGGTCAGCGCGGGCGCACAATCGGAGCTGTTCTTCGGCGGATACAAGACCGCTGATGAGTACATCCAGACGTTGGACAACACCGCAGCGGCATACCCCAGCCTGGCGGTGTCCTACGATGTCGGTGACTCCTGGCTCAAGACGCAGAACGCCGCGCTCGGCAATGACATCAAGGCCATCTGCATCACCAAACTGCAGCCAGGTGATTGTCAGCTGACTCCAGCATCTACAAAGCCTCGGTTCTTCCTAATGGGCACCGTGCACGCTCGTGAGTTGACGCCGACCGAGGTGGCCGACCGATGGATCACCGAGCTGACCACGAAGTACGGTGTGGACGCCGAAATTACCGATCTGGTCGACAACACCGAGCTATGGGTGTTGCCGTTGGCCAATCCAGACGGACGAGAGATTGCCGAGCCCGGAACCCCGACGCCCTACCTTCAGCGCAAGAACGCCAACAACTCTGCGGGCGGCGCCTGTTCGGTTCCGCCTACGGTGTCGAACCAGAGCGGTGTTGACATTAACCGCAACCACAACTGGTCGTGGGGTGGCGTGGGCACATCGACAGATCCCTGTGCGCAAACCTATCGAGGTACAAGTGCGGCATCGGAGCCCGAGACCGCAGCGCTCCAGAACCTGATGACTCAATTGTTCCCGGATCAGCGTGGCTCCGCCAGCACCGCTGCCGCGCCGATAACGGCTACGGGCATGATGATGACAATGCACTCCTATGGAAATCTGGTGTTGTTCCCCTGGGGTGACATAAGTAGCGCTAGTCCGAACGACGCTGGCTTGCGCGCAATGGCGTTTCGGTTCAACTGGTACAACGGTTACACCGCAGGTCAGCCCGGCCAGGTCTTATACAACACGTCGGGTAGTACGGATGACTGGGCATACGGCACGTTGGGGGTGGCTGCCTCCACGATCGAGTTCGGGCCGAACTCCGGCGCCTGCGGGGGCTTTACCCCGCCCTATTCATGTCAGTCGTCCTTCTTTACCAGTAACCGCAATATGCTGATCTACGCCGGAAAGTTGGCTCGGCAGCCGTACGCCTTATCACTGGGGCCGAATACCCATACTGCCTCGGTGACGCCGAACAGCGTGGTCGCTGGTACTTCGGTGACGTTAGGTGCGCGCGGCCAGGATTCGGCGTCGGGTTCCTCTGGGATAGGTCGCCCAGCCAGCCAGGTGGTCAACGCCGCGCAGTACTACATCGATGTGCCGCCGTGGGCCGGCGGTACGCCGGTGGCGATGACGGCAACCGACGGCAACTTCAACTCCTCCTCGGAACTCATCCGGGCCACGGTGCCGACCACCGGCCTGTCAACGGGGGTGCACAAGGTCTACCTGCGCTCCCGAGATGCCAACAACAACTGGGGTCCGGTGACGGTGGTGAATCTGACCGTCCAGTAACGGCCCGTCACCGTTGTGGCCAACCCGATCTGCGTGCCCGATCTGCGTGCCCGATCTGCGTGCGTTGTTGCTTGACCATCGGGAGTACGAGGTCGGAGTGGTTGACATGACAACGGGCCCACAGCCGAAGCTGTGGGCCCGCCGCTGGTGATGGTGTTGCGAATCAGGAACTTCCCCGAGAGGTGTTGCCGAACAGAGAACCTTGTCCCGAACAACCTGTGAGATGGAACGAGCTAGGACTTGGCGACTGCGTTGGCGGCCTTCTCGGAGACCAAGCCCAGCACGTTGCCGATCAGCAGTGAGACGACCGATGCCAGGAACACCTTCGGATGCGACCCGCCGTAGAGCGCCGCGCTGGTCAGTACCAAACCAGCCGTCGGCGCATATCCGAATACCTGTCCCGGAATGAACCCGAGAGCAGCGACGTTGGCGCCTAGGATTAGCACCACGATGGCGATGCCAACACATATCCCGGCCGCCAGTGCGGCATTCATTTCGGTCGCCAACTTGCTGAAGACGTACAGCGAAACGATGGAGACGAGCGCGCCCCAGACGTTCGCTGCAGCGGACTTCATCAAACCTTCTTGACCACCCCCGGCGGCGTAGAAACTTGCCCAGCCAACAAAGGTGATCCAGATGACAAAGTAAAGCCAGGCACCTTGAACCGCCACTGCGGTCGCAATGCCACCCATCAGTCCGATGACCAGGGCAAGTGCTGTGATGATTCCCATGAGGTTCTCCCTTACCTGCGCAGGTGAGTTGACCGCCGACCCGGAGGTTTCTCCTTGTCTGAAGAAGTCACCTTCCCTGCCCAGGCTGCGCACCGAACTCCAGGGCACCCGCTGCTGCGACGAAGTCACTAGTCGCACCCGGGAAACGCCGCTGGTGGTGCCCGCGCACAACGTGACACGCATCACAGTCGAGGACAAGACGCGGCTCTCAGGAATTCCTCAGGGACGGGGAAATCTGGCTTGTTCTCGTCGCCTCCGAGCTGTCCGCGGATAGTTACTCGACGGTCACCGCGCCGCTGGCTGACCGGGCAGCACCCGCACGGCCTCAGTGGGTATGACGCACGAGACGGTCGCGCCGGGTGCAACCCAGACCGGTGCTTCGCCGGTCACATGCGGAACCTCCACCTCCAGCGCAAGCGTCCCGGCCTGCAGCTGCACCGCGCTTCGCGCTCCGCGGTAGGTCAAGGTCCGCACGGTGGCGGAGAGGCTAGGCGGTCCCGGAGCGGCCGATCCGTGGGGCTGGATCGTGACCCGTTCGGGCCGGACCATGACGTTGACCTGATCGCCGACCGCCACCAGGTGTGAAGAGGCCGCCGCCAGGTCCCACTCGCCGACTCGGCAGATCACTTGATTAGCGGAGGTGGCCCGGACCACCGCCGGCCATAGGTTGGCGTTACCTAAGAAGGTGGCGACATAGGCGGACTGTGGAGTTCCGTAGACTTCACTGGGGGTGCCTACTTGCTCCACCCGACCGTTGACGAGCACCGCCAACCGATCGGACATGGTCAGCGCCTCCTCCTGATCGTGAGTCACGTAGATGAAGGTCGTCTTCACGGCCTGTTGCAGCGCCCGCAGCTCGATCTGTAGGGCTGCGCGCAATCGGGCATCTAGCGCGCCCAAGGGCTCATCAAGCAAGAGCACCTTGGGCTCGAGGACCAGCGCTCGGGCCAAGGCGACCCGCTGCTGCTGGCCGCCGGACAGCTGATGAGGTTTGCGTTTGCCCAGGGCGCTGAGCTCCACCAGCTCCAAGGCCTTGCCGATCTTGGCGTCGGCCTCGGCGCCGGTTACCCCGGCGTACCTCAGTCCGAATGCCACATTGTCGCGCACGGTCAGGAACGGAAACAACGCATAGGACTGAAAGACAGTATTGACTGGTCGCCGGTGGGCTGGGACTCGAACCAGGTCGCTTCCGTCAAGCAGGATCTCGCCGGCGTCCGGCTCCTCGAAACCAGCGATCATGCGCAGCGTCGTGGTCTTGCCGCATCCGGACTCGCCCAGCAGCGAGAAGAACTCACCACCCCTGATCTCCAGGTCGAGGCCGGCAACCGCCGCCACTTCGCCATATGACTTGCCCAGGCCGCGTAGCCAGACCCCACCACCGGTCACAGCAACTCCTTCGTGGCCGGGTCGTTCGGCCTCAGTTGATAGGCTACGAGTTCGCACTAGCGGCCGGATACGAAGCCGGCCAGCGTCTCGACGTTGTGGGTGAATCTATCGACATCGTGCTCGGTGTGCTGCACCGAGATCAACCACTGCTCGATCTTCCCCCAGGGCGGCAGGAAGACCCCGCCGTTGTGCTGCACCAGCCAGTGCGCATGACCGAGTCGCTCGTCCACGCCCAGGAAGTCACGATAGTTGTGGATCACCTCACGGCGGAAAGCAACGCAGCCCTTGGCGCCGGCGCGTACGACGTGCCAGGGTAGGTTGAATCGGTCGATGATTGCCGTGATCTGGGATTCCAGGCGGATTCCCAATTGCTCCAGGTGCTGGTAGGCGTCGTCTGTGGCTACTTCGGTGAGCATGGCCCGCGCCGCTGCCATGGCTAACGGATTTCCGTTGAAGGTTCCCACCTGTTCGTAGGTGCCGTCCGCGACCAAGCCCATCAGCTCGGCGGTGCCACCGATGGCAGCAACCGCGATGCCGCCGCCGATGGACTTGGCCAGGCACACCAGATCGGGCGTCACGCCGTGCGCAGCAGTCACGCCGCCTGGACCGACCGTTAGGCCGGTCTTGACCTCATCGAAGGTCAGCAACACGTCGTGCTCATGCAGCAACGACTTCAATCCGGCCAGGTAGCCCGGGTTCGGATGGATGATCCCGGCGTTCATCATCAGCGGCTCGAGGATCATCCCGGCTATCTCGCCGCGATGAGCGGCCAACACCCGAGCGACCGCATCCAGGTCGTTGAACGGCACGACATCCACCAGGTCGACGACCGCCTGGGGGATCCCGGATTGGGCGCGCACTGAGTTCGGCCGGGCGGCTGGACCGATGTCCGCCGGGTCGGGCATGACCGACACCTGCACCGAATCGTGGTGACCGTGGTAACACCCTTCAACTTTGATGATCCGGTCTCGCCCGGTGGCGGCTCGCATCAGGTGAACCGCATCCATAGTCACTTCGGTGCCCGAGTTGCCGAATCGCCACAGCGGCAGGGCCCAGCGCCGGGCCAGCTCGGCGGCAACTGCGATGGCGTCCTCGGTCGGTTGAGCGAAGTGGGTGCCGAGTGCGACTCGGCTCTGCACTGCCGTGACGATTGCGGGATGCGCGTGTCCAGCCAGCGCGACGCCGTATCCGCCATGGAAGTCGCTGTAGGCGGTGCCGTCGATGTCGAAGACCTGCGAGCCGGCGCCATGGCTCAGCCAGACGGCCTGCGGCTCGGCGATCTGCCAGTTGGATGTCGCGCCACCGGCCAGCACCTTCCGTGACCGGTCGATCATGGCCCGCGACTTGGGTTGTCGATCGAGGAAGATACGGCTCTGCTGGTCGATCAGCTGATCCAGGTCGACCGGGCGGTCCGGTAAGGAAATCCCGGAGCTGACGATGGGGTCGCTGGTGGTCACAGGAACTCCTTGGTGGCTGGTGAGGATCCAGTAGATCATTGACTGATCGTTCAGTCCATGAAACCTTGACCAGAAAATGATTGAGTTACTTCTGGAGGGCTCAACCGAGCTTGATCCGGGGCGAGTTAGATCACAAGGGGATGGCATGGAAATCACGCGTCGTACGTTGATCCGAACCGGCGGAGCCGCGGCAGCCGCAGCCGGGTTGTTGACGGCATGTGGCGGGGGTAGCACCAGCAACGGCGCCAAGTCGGGCGGTGCCAATGCGCTGAAGATAGCCAGTCCGGACAATCCGGTGAAGTGGCCGATTCATGACGACGTGCCGATGATCAAGTCCGGGCTCAAGCCGGAACCCGGAAGCACGCTCAAGATTTACAACTACGCCGACTACTTGAGTCCCAAGGTCATCAAGAACTTCGAGAAGGAGTACTCCGTCAAGGTGGAGTTGGCGACCTTCAACGACACCGAGGAGGCGATCGGCAAGATCGCTTCGGGAGGCTTGAACTACGACATCTACTTCCCGTCCTACGATCAGATCGGCAAGCTGGTCACCGCCAAGCTGGTTCAGCCGCTGAATCAGGACTACCTGCCGAACATCAAGAACGTGTGGCCTCAGTTCACGAACCCGTGGTATGACCAGGACTGGCAGTATTCGGTGCCGTACACGGCCTACACCACCGGCGTCGGCTGGCGCACCGATAAGGTCAGCAAGGACGTCTCGACGTTGGCGAACCCCTACGACGCGCTCTGGGAAACCGGACTCGCCAAGAACGTCGCGGTCATCGACGACTGGCACGTGGCTATGGGCATGGTGCTTCTTCGCGCCGGCATCGGGGACGTGAACAGTGAGAAGCCCGAAGACCTGGAGTTGATCCGCACGAACCTGAAGGACTTGGCCGCGGCCACCGATCCGAAGGTCACTATCACGATGTACAACGACCTGCCGGGCGGACAGATCGACCTCTGTCAGATGTGGTCGGGAGATGCGGTCAACGCCGTCTACTACCTGCCCAAGGGTCAGAAGCCCGATATTCTGCGCTATTGGTTCCCCGAGGACGGCAGCGGCATGGTCGACAACGACCTGATGATGGTCCTGTCGAGCGGCAAGAATCCGGTCGCCGCGCACTTCTTCTTGAACTACGTGCTCGACGACAAGGTCGCTCTGGAGAACTTCGGCTTCACCGGATACCAGCCGCCGCAGACGGTGATCAACCCGTCGAGACTGGTCGAAGACGGCTTCATCCCGGAGAACCTGCGGACCGCGACGGTGTTGCCCGAGTGGTTTGACACCGGTGCCCGGCTGTTGGGGATGCCGATCGAGACCGAGCAGCAATGGCTGCAGGTGTGGCAGGAGTTTAAGGCAGGTGCCTAACCCGGCCCGGCGCTCCGCAGGTACTGCGCACGCCGCCCAGCGGTGGTTGTGGCCAGCGCTCGCCGCGCCCGGCGCGTTGTGGCTGGCCGCGTTCTTGGTGGCGCCGATGTACGTGGTGCTGGCGATCCTGTTTGGCACCATCGATCCACTGCTGCGCCGCCCGGTCCCGGTGTGGAATCCGGTGCTGTGGGATCCCACCCAGTTCCGTTTCGTGTTGAGTCGCCTGACCGGTGACGACGGCTACTTCGGGCCTGCCCTGATCCGCACCGGTGTCTATGTCTCGATCGCGAGTGCACTGTGTCTGTTGATCGCCTATCCGGTTGCTTACTACGCGGCTCGGATCGCCACCCGTCGCCGGGGTCTGTTGTTGGCTGCGTTGATCGCGCCGTTCTGGATCAGCTACATGATGCGGATGCTGGCCTGGGTCAACTTGTTGCAAAACGACGGCCTGGTCAATCAACTGATCACCGTGGGCGGCCTGGTTGACACCGAGATCGACTGGCTGGGTGGCCGAGCGGTCACCGTGGTGTTGGGGCTGACCTACGGCTACGTCCCGTACATGATCTTGCCGTTGTACGCCGGACTCGACCGTATCCCGCCGGCCATCCTGGAGGCCGGCCGAGATCTGGGCGCCAGCCGGTTCCACACCTGGCGACGGGTCACCTGGCCGATGTCGCGACCGGCGGTCGTGGCGGCCATTATTTTGACCTGCCTGCCCATGCTGGGGGACTACTTCACCTCGGACCTGTTGTCGGGCAACCCGCGAACCTCCATGGTGGGCAACCTCATCAATTCGGCGGTTCTGACGCCTGGTCAGACCGGGCAGGCGGCGGCCTTCGTCGTCCTGGTGCTGCTGGTATCGCTGGTGCCGATGGCGCTCTACGTCCGGGTCACCCGCGCCGGCGAGGAGACTCGGACATGACCATCAGTGAATCGCTACTCCAGCGTTCACGGCTGAGCGAGCGGCGCGGGGGCCGACGTGGCACCGGCCGCACCCGGCGCAAGGCCCCGGTGCTGGCCGCAGTGACCGCGTTGTACCTGATCTGGTCTCTCGCGCCGGTGCTGATCGCGGTGGCGTTCTCCTTCAACGACGGCCGATCGCGTACCCAATGGCAGGGTTGGTCGCTGCGCTGGTACATCGGCGATCCGTTGCGGTCGGTGTTGCACGACGAAGCTCTCCAGAGCGCGTTGATTCACACATTTCGGCTAGGTGTCATCGTCACTCTGATCACCGTTCCGCTAGGCACGCTGCTCGCCCTCGGCCTGGACCGGTGGCGCGGGCGGTTGCCTTCGACAACCAACTTCTTGGTGTTGCTGTCGTTTGTGTTGCCGGAGGTCTTGCTTGCGGTGGCCCTGCTGTTCGTCGCCACCACGTTGACCGCGACGATGACCACGCCGGTCAAGCTCGGGACTGTAGGGCAAGTGATCGGTCTGGTCACCTTTCAGTTGTCCTATCCGGTCATCCTGGTCCGAGCTCGACTGTTGACCATTGGCAAACAGTATGAAGAGGCCGCCATTGACCTCGGCGCGTCCGCGATGACTGCGGTTCGTCGGGTACTGCTGCCGATGACCGCGCCGGCCATCATTGCCTCGGCGGTATTGGTGTTCGCCGACGTGATC
Organism: Nocardioides sp.; assembly: GCA_051657765.1. Classification (GTDB taxonomy): domain Bacteria; phylum Actinomycetota; class Actinomycetes; order Propionibacteriales; family Nocardioidaceae; genus Nocardioides. Next base: position 18,619 of record JBOFLH010000334.1, read on the forward strand.
GACAACTTCGTGCTGGTTCGGTATCTCTCGGGTGGCTCGACCACCGAGCCGGTATCGGTCAAGATCTACAACACCGCGCGGGCCGCCCCAACACCGGCGCTCAACGCGGTCGCCACCATTGTGTTGGTCGCCTCGCTGCTCGCGGTCGGCCTGGGCTACTGGGCGTGGCGTCGCTTCACCCGTGCGGACACCCAGGCGAGTGCCGGGCTGAGCGCCTTCACTGGCGAGGCGTAGCGGCCGTCGGGGTCGGCCGCGCGCAATCGCGGCGCCGGCCACGGGCCGGGCCGGTGTGGGCCGACCAGGTCGACAGCGCGGGCGCCGTGCCTCAGGGTAGGTAGGTGTTCTATATCGGCATCGATCTGGCCTGGGGGCAGCGCAAGCCCACTGGCGTAGCGGTACTCGACCAGACCGGCAGGCTGGTCGCTCTGACATCGGTACGCACTGATGCGGAGGTCATCGCCGAGCTGGCGGAGTACGCGCCCGGCGACTGCCTGGTCGCAATCGACGCTCCGTTGGTGGTGCAAAACGCCACCGGCAACCGCCCTGGCGAGGCCGCACTCAACCGGGACTTCGCCCGCTTTCAGGCGGGTGCGCATCCATCGAACACCACGAGGCGAGAGTTTGCCGACCAACCGCGGGCGGCTCGTCTGGCCGTAGCGTTGGGCCTTGACATCGATCCGCACTCCACCCACCCTCGTCGAGCTCTTGAGGTGTATCCGCACCCGGCTATCGTGGCCTTGTTTCGCCTGGAGCGGACGTTGAAGTACAAGAACAAGCCGGGCCGCACGATTGCCGGAATGCGGTCGGAGTTGCTGCGCCTGACCGGACTTCTAGGCGGTCTCCACACCGAGTACCCGCCACTGCGCCTGCACCGGAGCCGGGAATGGGCGGCCTTGGTAGAGGCAGTATCGCAAGCAAGCCGCAAGAGTGAATTGCGGGTGGCCGAGGACAAGGTCGACGCGGTGGTGTGCGCCTATATCGCGGCGTACTCAGCCCGGCGGCCGGCCGATATCACCATCTACGGTGACCTTGCGCAGGGCTATATCGTGACCCCGACGCTGCCCGAGGACATGCGTCCGAGTGGTGCGAGGACCGGCCAACCTCAAGCTCGCGGACCGAGAGTTCTCCACGATTCGCGACCGACTCCAGGCGGGGATACGTGCGGACGCCAGCTCTGAGTTCGCGACCCCGATCGCGGTTGCCGATGACGACCCTCGAATCTCGGCCCGAGAGTGTGCCTCGTTCCTGGCCGGCCAGAATGCCGACGCCGGCTGGTCTCGTACCGATCGCTATGCGTGGATTTCGGAGCTGGTGCCGGAGCTGGGCATCACGTCCTGGCGGAGCCACGCGGCGCGCTCAATGCGCAGTGTGACGCGGCCATCTCGACGGTGACGGGGTATCGCTATCGACCCGGCGCCGTACGGCGTGTCGACGACGCGTTTCTGGTGCGGTACGGCGAGCCTTGTATCGCTCCCACTGGCAACCGTGGCCACCCGGAACTGTTGCCAACAGGCTGGTCAAGCTCGCGGATGCGACCTAAACTGAACGGATGTTCAAGAAGCCGGTCGCTCCAGTTGATCCCGCCCAGCTCGCGGACGCTCGCAAACCGTTCGGCGAGAGCCGAATGCTTCCGGTTGCGGCCTACCGTGACGAGGCCGTGCTTGCCTGGGAACGCAACAACCTGTTTGACGGATGGCTCGCGCTGGGCCGGGCCGAGGAGCTGAAGCGGCCTCGGCAGATGAAGGCCTACGCCGCCGGCGCCAGCGGTGTGCTGGTGGTGCGCGGTGAGGACGGTGAACTGCGCGGTTTCGAGAATGCCTGCCGACACCGTGGGCACGAGCTACTGGCTTGTGAGGGCACCGCAGATCATCGGGCCATCGTTTGTCCCTATCACGCTTGGGCCTACCGGTTGGACGGCTCGTTGATCGGGGCCCCGGGCTATCGTGACGCCAAGAACTTCGATCCGGCCGACTACAGCTTGCACCAGGTCGAGTTGCGGGAGTGGCATGGCTGGATCTTCGCCAATCGCAACGCGGCGGTTGCGTTCGAGAAGCACATCGAGGGGCTCGACGCGATCTTGGATCGCTACGACGCCAAGGATCTGGTGACTGTGGAAACCCACGAGTACGACGTGGCGGCCAACTGGAAGGTCATCGTCGAGAACTATCAGGAGTGTTACCACTGCCCATCGATTCATCCCGAGCTGTGCCGGGTCAGCCCGCCGGAGTCGGGGGACAACCTGCCGCCCCAGGGCGAATGGATCGGTGGTGGCATGGACCTTCGCGAGGGTGTTGCGACGATGTCCCTCGATGGTCGCAGTGACGGTGCTGTGATGACGCGTCTCGACGAGGTTGAGCAGCGGACCGTGATGTACATCGCGGTGCTGCCCAATATGTTGATCTCGTTGCACCCCGACTATGTGATGACGCATCTGTTGATGCCAATCGCGGCCAACAAGACCCGGATCAAGTGTTCCTGGGCGTTTCCGACTGCCGCGGTCGAGAAGGAGGGCTTCTCTCCTGCCTACGCCGTGGACTTCTGGGATATCACGAACCGCCAAGACTGGGCGGCCTGTGAGTCGGTGCAGCGCGGCATGATGACGCCGGGCTACCTTCCGGGACCGCTGGCACCTGAGGAGGACGGCGTCTACGACTTCGTTCGTTTCGTGGCCGATCGATACGCCGGCGTCTGAGATCGCGAGCTCCCGTTCACGGGTTATCCGCGTGGCCGCGCGGCGCGTTGGCCCCGGAGCCGAGTGAGCCACCTGGCCATCAGCGGGCCGAGCACCATGCCGGTGATGTCGAAGCCGACATAGCCGGACACTGCCCCACTGGGCGGGTTGCCCATGCCGACGGTGACGTCTGCGAATCGGAGACCCGGCACGATCGGCACCCAACTCCAGGTGCCGATCCACACGCCATAGATTTCCAGCACTGCGACCACCATGAAGACACCCGCGATCAGCGGCGCGTTGCGACTGGTCAGCAGGAAGGCAAGCACCACCACGCAGCCGACCGCGCCCGCTACGTCATGGCGTCCTAGCGCGCCACTCAGCCCGACGACTCCCCAGGTGGCGATCAGGGCGATCACCACGCCGATGAAGCGCGTACGGTGCCGGGCGAGCAATCCCAGCTGGCTGATGCGCCAGCCGGCGAGATACACCAGACCGTGCCCAGCCGGGACGAACAGCGGCAGATTCTCCAGCCGATAGATGTAAAGACCCCAAATGATCGAGCCGACGATCTCACCAGTCGTTGCCGCTAACACCACGGCGACCACCCGCGCGCGTTCGGAGATGGTGAGTGGCATACACAGCAGCACCAACGCGGCCCACGGCACCACCGACAGCAGCGTCTGACCAACCAGGTCGGTGTAGCTCTCTACCCACAAGCCAACCATCGTGAAGCAGAAGAAGGTCGGTACGAAGAGCGCGGGCCTACTGAGGCGGACCGCGCACGCATGTACTCGCGACCGCATACCCACGCTCGCCGCACCGGGCTGCTGGCCGCGTGGCGAGCTGCACTCGGAGGGCGCTGACATGCGCCAAGGTTACGGGGTGTCGGGTCGGCTTGCGTTGGGCGCTGAGCTCTTCCGCGGTTACGATACCTAACGTATTATCAATGATTGTCAGCGATAGTCTTTGGAGGTCTGAGGAGGGCGATTGCCGTGAGTGATGGTTCACCCTGGGGAGCCGGTTGGGGTAGTGACGGGTCGGGCCGTGGGAGCGAAGGTCGGGCCAATCGAGGTCGGGCCAGTCAGAATCGTGGTGCGCCGCCGTGGCTCGCCGGACTCTTCGGTCTGGTTCATCAGGAGTCCGGTGGACAACGAGCGCGCCGAGGAGACGTCCGGGCCGCGATCTTGGACGTGCTAGCCACCGGGCCGATGAACGGATATCAAGTCATTCAGCAGATTGCCGAACGCTCACGCGGGGCGTGGCGACCCAGCCCAGGCTCGGTCTATCCCACTCTCGCTCAGCTGGAGGACGAAGGACTCATCACCGGCGATGAGGTGGCCGGTCCGCGCGCGATGCGATTGACCGGCGCCGGCGAGACCTACGTTGCCGAGCATCTCGAGGAGCTCGGTGAGGTGTGGGCATCGTTCTCCCGCGCCAGCAACCAGGCGCCCGACTACACCGCGCTCAAGCCGGAATTGGGGCAGCTGATGAGCGCGGTGTGGCAGATCATCACCCAGGGCACCGACAAGCAGCGCCGCGATGCGATCTCCCTGCTCACCGACACGCGCCGCAAGCTATACCTGTTGCTCGCCGAGGAGGATTCACCAGTCGATTCAGACTAGTCAGCGTGCGGCGCCGATAGCGCGTGCCTATCCGGTCGAGGTGAGCTGGCGGCTCCGGTTCACCCATACCGAGGTGACCTCCATACCGACCTTCTCGTAGAGACCGAGCGCGCCGGTGCGTGAGTCGGTGGAGAGACTGCATCGAGTGGCCCCGTGGCTGCGGGCCTGCCGGAAGGCGTCAGCAAGCATGGCCTGGGCAATGCCTCGGCCCCGTTGGTCTCGGCGTACCGCAATCCGGTCGACGTATCCTTCGGTTTCTGCGGCGCCCTCGTCGCTATCGCTCTGACCCATTAAGACGATCGAGGCGGCTACCACCACGCCGCTCGGATCGGCAACTACTCGAAGGTTCCATGGTTCGAAACCGGGCCGCTGCCTGGTCTGCGCCAGGAAGTCGCCGAAGCTCTCACGCTCGCGTGCGGCCCACTCCAAGAACGCGTCCTCAAGCACGGTCCACGCCGCTCGGTCATCGGCGATGGTGGCGGCGCGGATCGTGTAGCCGTCGGGGCAGGCACGTTCGGCTATCTGTGCGCCAGGCGGGAGGTGCAGGACCCAGCTCGTCCAGCCGACCACATATCCCAGGCTGGCCAGGAGTCGGTCGCCGGGCGAATTCTCCGGTACGGGCATCCGGATCGATTGGTATCCGTGTCGGCGCGCGGTGGCCTGCATCCACAGCGCCAGGAAGCTGCCGATGCCTCGGCCGCGGTATGCCGGACGCACGGCGGCGTCTCCGCGCCCGGCACCGGATACCTCGGCATACCCCACCAGGACGGGTCCGTCGAATACCCCGACCGTCGAGTCCGAGACATCGAAACTCGGCCGTTGCCAGTCAGCGACGATGTCCGCTAGCTCGATCTCAACGGCGCCCAGATCGTGCCGCTCTTGGGCAGCCATGACGTCGTAGACCGCCTGGGCATCGGAGCCGACGAGTGCGCGGGCGCTGAGCCCTTGAGCGGCCAGCGCCGGGGAGAGTGTCATGGGCCCATTTAACGTGCTCGACCCGAACGGCACATCCCGTTTTTCCTGGATGCGTCGTTCGGGTCGACGGCTTGTGCTGTTCGGCTCGCTCGATCAGGCGGTCGTGGCCTGGATGGCAGAGATGTCGAAGTCGAGCTTGACCTTGTCTGACACGAGTAGGCCGCCGGTTTCCAGGGGCACGTTCCATACCAAGTCCCAGTCCTGGCGGTGCACGGTCGCGCCGCCTTCGAAGCCGACCCGGAGGTTGCCGAACGGGTCGCGCGAGGACCCTAGTTGTTCAAACACCAAGCTGACCGGCTTCGCGATGTCCTTGATGGTCAGGTTGCCGACGATGGTCCATTCGGCGCCGTCGCGCTTGATTGCGGTCGAGGTGAAGGTAAGGGTGGGGAAATTCTCGACGTCGAAGAAGTCGGCGGACTTGACGTGTCCGTCGCGGTCCGTGTTGCCGGTGTCGAAACTGTCGGCCTGGATGGTGAGTTGGACGCGTGAGTTCGCTGGATTGGCGCTGTCGATGGTGGCGGCGCCCTCGAAGGTGGTGAAGGCGCCGCGGACTGTGGTTACCATCGCGTGCCGTGCGGAGAAGCCCAGCCGGGAGTGCGATGCGTCGATCGTGTAAGTCCCGGAGATGTCCTGGAGAACCTCGGTGGGTGTCTCGAAGGCGTCAGGGGCGGACTCGGTGCGTGAGAAGATTTTCATGGCTGCTCCTTGATGTTGTTGACGTTTCAACTAACTGATCAAGGCGTGGTGCGGACTGAAGATTCCCGCCTGAAGACGTGATATGTATCACGTGGTGCTGCCGGCACGCATGGTGTCGAGGACGCCAATCGGAAATTGGAAAACGACCAGAGGCTCCGCTCACCCCCCAGCGAGCTCCGCCTCTGGCCGTCATCCGTCATACACTGGCCTACCCCCGGCCGCCACTAAGACTAAACCTTCGTTCAGACGATAGGAACCTCTCAGGGTGACTATTTTCGGGCTAAGAATATGGGAATGCAGATAGTCTCTGTGGGCTACCCCGAGGTGCCGGGCTCTCAGCGCCCGCTGCCCTGCTGACGCAAGACCTGATTCTTGATACGGACCAGCATGCCGGTCATGCCGCGTAGCCGAAGTGGGCTGACCTGTTCGGTGAGGCTCAGCCTGGTCGGCAGATCGTTTGGCACCCCCAGCACCGCGGCGGCAGGCAGACCGTCGAGGCCCTCGTGCAGGATCGCGGCGAATCCGCGGGTGGTCGGCGCCTCGGCCGGCGCCGAGAAACTCAGTCGAACGATGTCGTCCTCGACGTCGACGGCCAGAAAGATGGGCGACTGACACTCCGGGACCGGTTCCAATAGATCCGGATGTTCGGCGTACCTCTGTGGGAGTTCCGGCAAGCCCATGCTGAATTCCAGTAACAGCTGCAGCCGCTGGTCGGGTGGCAACTCCGCGAAATCGTCGACGATCTGCTGCAGGGCCGCGGGCAGGTCACTCACCTGCGGGAGTACCGCTCGTGGCTGTCGTCGGGAGCTCGCCCGGCTCCTCGCCCTTGGCTATCGGCGCCCGAACCGCATTGCCCCACTCGGTCCACGACCCGTCGTAGTTGCGCACCCGACCGAAGCCCAGCAGGTATGTCAACACGAACCAGGTGTGACTCGACCGTTCCCCGATCCGGCAGTACGCGATCACGTCGTCCGCTGCTGTCAACCCCTTTTCGTCGAGGTAGATGGCCGCTAGGTCAGTCCGGGACTTGAAGGTGCCGTCCTCGTTGACCGCCCGAGCCCACGGAACCGACTGGGCTCCGGGAATGTGTCCGCCCCGTAAGGCGCCCTCTTCGGGATAGTCGGGCATATGGGTGCGTTCGCCGGTGTATTCCAACGGGCTTCGAACGTCGACCAGGGACTCCTCGCCGGATCGCCGAGCGAGGTGTGTGACCACGTCGGCCTGGAAAGCCCGAATCGTGGCGTCGTCTCGGTCCACAACCGGGTACTCGGCCGGCGCGGCCACTGGCCGGGCGGTGGTCAGCTCTCTGCCTTCGGCCTGCCACAACGCTCGACCGCCGTTGAGCAGGCGTACGTCTGGGTGACCGAACAATCGGAATACCCACAACGCATATGCAGCCCACCAATTCGACTTGTCGCCGTAGAAGACCACCGTGGTGTCCCGGGTAATGCCTTTTGCGCCCATGAGCTTCGCGAAGCCGGTGCCGTCAAGATAGTCACGAGTGATCGGATCGTTGAGCTCGGTGTGCCAGTCGATCTTGACCGATCCCGGGATGTGCCCGGTTTCGTAGAGCAAGACGTCCTCATCGGACTCAATCACCACCAGTCCGTCGACCCCGAGGTGCGCGGCCAACCAGTCCGTGCTGACCAAGCGGTCGCCGGCCGCGTATTGACTGAACCCAGCTGACTCATCCACCGGAACGCTCATCACTTCATCCTTACCAAGGTTGAGGGGCTGCCGAACACCGCCAACTAGCCGACTGGCGCGCGGTGTCTGCCACGTGCCCTGGCCCTGCTCGGCTCGTGGCACCTGTCGGGCACATCGTAGGCTGGTCGGGAGTCAATCCCCAAGGGAGCCGCGACTTCGGCGAAGCCGGGTCCGTCAGGCGTCCCGGAGTCCCCACAGGAGAGGGCACATGGCCACCCGAACACTGACCGCAGGCACGTTCGAGGAAACTGTCACCCAGGCCGGCATAGTGCTCGTCGACTTCTGGGCGCAGTGGTGCGGACCGTGCCGTCAGTTCGCGCCGGTGTTCCAGGCGGCCGCGGACCGACATCCGGACATCGTCTTCGCACAGGTCGACACCGAGGCCGAACCGCAGCTCGCTCAGCTAGTCCAGATCAGCTCCATTCCAACTCTTCTGGCGTTCCGAGACGGCATCTTGGTGTTCTCCCAGCCCGGTGCGCTACCGGCCGAGGCGCTGGCGCAGGTGATCAGTGCGGTGCGCGGCCTCGACATGGACGAGGTCCGCAGCAAGATTGCCCGCCAAGACGCTGACCGCGAGGTGATTGTCGAGGTGGACGTGCACGAGCTAGCCCAGGCGCACGCGCAGGGCGGCATAGTCCTCGACGTGCGCGAACCCGATGAATATGCCGGGGGTCACCTCGACGGCGTGTTGTTTGTTCCCATGGGCGAGGTACGTGGCCGGATCACCGAGGTGCCCGGGGGTGAGCGGATTTACGTGCTCTGCGCCAGTGGTAAGCGAAGCGCGATGGTGGCCGAATTCCTGACGGGTCAAGGATTCGACGCGGTGAATGTCTCGGGCGGCATGGCCGCCTGGCAGGCGCAAGGGTTTCCGGTGGTCCTCGGGCCCTAAGGTTCGTGGCCACCACTCAGTCAATCGCTCGACCGCATCGCGCTTTCTGGTCGCGGCGCCGGTCGATGGACCGCCACGTCCGCGGCTGCTGGTGGATTGGCGCTCGTGGGCTTCGGTGGTGTCCCCATCGGGCTAGCCGCTGATGCGCCGGACCCAACCGCTCAGCCTGCCTCTGGTTAGATTTCCACTACTGCTGGAATGGTCCGACCGATGCCGTGAGTTCCATCGAATCATTGGTAGACAGTCACCGGGCAACGCCGAAAGCGGTGTCCCAGGCTGTGCGCCGCACATCTGACTATGGAGGTTTGCCGTGAAGTTAGCTCGTTGGTCCGTTTTGCCGGCGTTGGTGCTAGTTGTGTCCAGCGTGCTCGCCGGCTGCGGTGACGACTCGGGCGGCACCTCGACAGCGACCGACAAGTCGCCCGCGAGCGATCATTCCGATATGGGGCATTCGGACGCAGATCCAGCCGCCTCGGACGAGCCCGCTGAGCCGGTGGGTGACGCCGATCAGGTCATCGCGGTGACCGTCGCGGACGGCGCGGTCACCCCTGAACCGGACACCGTTGACGTTGCTTTGAACGACACCGTGACCATCGAGGTCACGTCCGACGTGGCCGAGGAGATCCACGTGCACGGCTACGACAAGTTGATCGAACTAGAGCCGAACACGACCGGCAGCCTCACCATTACCGCAGATATCCCGGGCAGGTTCGAGGTCGAGCTTGAGCAGTCCGCGACGTTACTGTTCGAGATGGAAGTCAAGTAGCGCGATGAACGGCACTGTGGTCCCTCTCGCGCATGGCCTGGGCGGTCGCTCGGACTTGCCGGTACCGCTCTGGATCGCCGTTTACGGTGCGGTTGCCGCGTTGTTGGTCTCGTTTGCCGCGTTGTCCTTCTTTTGGAAGGACCCGAAGTTCACCGCGGACGCAGGCAAGCCGCTGCCGTCCGGCCCGGCCCGGGCCTTGGCTGCCCCGGGTTGGGAAGTCTTGTGGCGATTGGTCGGCCTCGTGGGGTTCGCGCTGCTCCTCACGACAGCGTGGTTCGGCACCAACGAGGTCGCGAGCAACCCGGCGCCCAATTGGTTCTACATCTGGCTGTGGGTGGGCCTGGTCCCGGTCTCGGCGCTCTTCGGGCCGGCGATCCGCGCCATCAGCCCGCTCCGCACCGTGGCGGCGGGGCTCTCCGGAATCTGGCGAGGCCGCGAACGAGTCCTCCCAGAGCATTGGGGCATGTTTCCGGCGGCGGTCAGCCTGTTCAGCTTCGTTTGGTTGGAGCTGGTCTTTCCAGACGCGTCACTGCCGCGGACCGTCGCGGTCTACCTCACCCTGTACGCCGCTGTCCACATCACTATGGGCTTGATCTACGGTCCGGAGTGGTTCGAGAAGGCCGAGGGTTTCGAGGTCTATTCCTCGTTGGTGGGCCGGCTGGCGCCGATTGCTCGTACCCAAGACGGATCGTGGACGGTGCGCAACCCGCTGCGCGGATTATCACTTACTCCGCCGTTGCCGGGCCTGGTGGCAGTGGTCGCCGTGTTGTTGGGCTCAACGGCTTTCGACGGTGTCACCAGAACCCCGTATTGGCGGGACTTCACCGCCAGCAAGGACGGGTTCGCCTATCTGGCGTCGGGAACAGCCGGCTTGGTGGCCTCAATCCTCGTTGTCTGGGGGATCTACTGGGTAGCCGTCCGGATGACCCGAGCCTGGCTGCCGGATCGAGCCGATCTGATGGCCGACTTCGCGCCCTCGTTGGTGCCGATCGCGATCGGCTACACCATTGCCCACTACTTCTCCTTCGCCCTCTTCGACGGACAGCTGGGTTGGACGCTGGCCAGCGATCCCTTCGGGCAGGGCTGGAACTTGTTCGGCGCAGCGGACGGCACGATCAACTATGGCTTGATCTCGGTGGGCGGGATCGCGTTGATTCAGGTGGCGGCCATCGCCGTCGGCCACGTCGCCGGGGTGGTGGTGGCGCACGACAAGGCGATCAGCCTCTTTGCCAAACGACACCACCTGATGGCGCAATATCCGTTGCTGTGCGCGATGGTTGCCTTCACCATGACCGGAATCGCCTTGATAGTGGGCAATCGGAACTCCTTGTGGTTGCTGATCACGGTCGGCGTCTTCATGCCAGTGGCCGCGACCTTTGTGTGGATCCTCGCGCCAGTGGAGGAGTTTGAAGCCGAATCTATGGCGAGCTAGCGTCTGCTCGGTGCTCGGAAGGGGCAGCAGGTTCCGGGTGTGCCGCGCGCGGACCTATGAACCGCTGGTGACACTCCGGGTGAATTCGGCCCGGCGCAGCTCACCGGCAGCCATGAACTCCACAAAGAAGCGGTAGGTACCTGCGGCCGGGGGAGTCCAGACGAAGGTGAGGGTCTCGGGAGCCAGTGTGTCCGGTTGCCACTCCTGGGCCGGATGCAGGTGGACGTGCGACAAATTGCTGCTCGAGAACACGCTCACGTGGGACCACGATCCCAGGTACGGCTCCAGGGCGACAGGCTCGCCGTCCTTGGTCACCGTCACGTTGAGTTTGCTCTCGATGCCGACCGTCAGGTCGTCGCCCAGGGTAAGTGTGTAGCCGTCCACCTCCGCGGTAGGCGCGGGCGCAGGCAACTCGGCAGCGCGAGGGGCCGTGCCAGGGATCATCAGATCGGTGCCGAGCGTGAGGGCCCGGGCGCGGCTGTCGATGTCGTTCACGACGAAGCTGGTCACCACATGCACCTGTCCGCCCGGCAGCGGGGGCACCTCGGCGGACCAGTTGCCCAGTGCGTCGCGAACCGGGTGTAGGTGCAGATACGTCGCCAGATCGTTGGTGACCAGGTAAAGGTGCATCGCCTTGCCGAGGTTGCTTTGGAAACTTGTCGCCGTTGCGCCGTTGGCCAACTCGACGTGGAACGTGATCAGGCCGGCCCGGTCGCTGGTGGCGTTGGTTTCGACGTCGGCCAACGAGATTCCCTGCCGCGTTGCCGAGCGGCCGTCTCCGTCCGCCTTCTGCGCATGTGAATGTCCCGCGCCGTGCTGGCCGCCGTGGCCGCCCGAGGCCATGTCCTCCATGCCACCGTGACCACTCCCGTCCGCCCTGGTGGCAGCCGAGTCCATGGAGGTCTCCATCGCGTCGCCGCACGCGGCGAGGGTGAGCGAGAGGGCAAGCAGCCCGGCTCCCGCCCCGAGTCTCCGTATGCCGGGTCGAGGCGCGCGCATCGCTAGGCCTCTGCGGCTTGCCGGACTAATGCGGTCAATGGATCCAGCCCGTAGAAGATCTCCGAGGCTTCGTGAGCCGAGCGCCGGACCGCGTGCACCAGATCCTTGAGCTCCCTGTTGAACCGGCGGGCCGGTACCGAGATGGCGATGGCCGCGAGCACCCGGCCAGCGCTGTCGTAGACCGGCGCGGCGACACAACACACCCGCTCACGGAACTCCTCCACGTCCACGGCGTAGCCTTGCTCGCGAATTCGCTGCAAATCGGTGTGCAGTCGCCCGGGGGTGTCAATGGTGGTCGGGGTGAAGGTCTCGAAGCGGGACGCGCATAGATAGGCCGGCCAGCGCTCGGGCCGCATCGAAGCTAGCAGCACCTTGCCCGGAGCCAGTGCGTGCGCCGCACCTCGGAAGCCCTGAGTCACATCCTGGAGTTCGGTGGCCCCCCGCCGGCCAAGCGCATGGGTCACTTCCATGTCGCCACGGCTCCAGGCCGTCAGGTAGCTTCGCGCGGTCGTTGCTTCACGTAGCTCGATCAGAATGGGGGAGAGTCGCTCGGGAAGGGTGCGATTTGCGACGTACCCGCGGTATAGTTCTGCGATTCGGGGTCCCAACGTATAGAGCCCTGGTGCTGACGGGGACGGTTCCACCAGGCCGACACTGGTGAGAGTCTGCAACGCATAGTAGGTAGTGGAAAGGCTTTGCCCGAGACGACGCGCCAATACCTTTGCCGGCACCCCATGGGGGTCTTCGGCAATGATGGTCAGCGTCTCGGTAACGTTGACGGCCGTGTTCAACATCCGTCGCGCTGGCGCGTCATCACTCGCCACGCCGTGACTGCTGCTCTTGAGGGCGCTGTCTTTAGGTACGGCGGTCCGGTCCGGTCCGGACTTCGGGGCTGCACTCGCCAACGGATCCACCTCGGGCTCACTCACCACTTGGGTCATCGTCAGTCTCCTCTGTCACGCATCACCAACGTGATCCCCATCACATCGCATCATACGAGACAATGGTGTCTCACTTTGAGACAAACTGGTTGACATGGCTGGCGATAACCGATCCTGGACGGACATCTTGGCACGCGCCCGCCAACGTTTGCTGACAAATGGCGATGAAGGAAACGCCGTTGGCGAGGGCTCGGCTGCCGGGATCGGGCCGCGGGAGGAGATTCTGGCCTCCTGGCGGCGCTCCTATGACGAGGGAGCGCTGACCTCGGGGCTGTCGACGCCCTACGACGACAACATCAACTTGTCGAGTCGGCTGGTCCGTGCCGCCGAGCCAGTAATCGGACGGGTACAGGAAGATGTGTTGGGCTCGCCGATCACGGTGGTCCTGGCCGACAGCCGGGGCAAGGTGTTGATCCGTCGTTCGGGTGAACCGAATCTCGAGTCGCGCCTGGACAACGCGCTGCTCGCTCCGGGGTTCAACTATGCCGAGCGGTACGTCGGGACTAACGGCATCGGCACCGCTCTCGAGGGCAAAAGCACCCAAAGCGTGGTCGGGTTCGAACATTTCAACGAGCACCTCCAGGCGTTCGCATGTGTGGGTGTGCCGTTGCGAGATCCGGTCACCCGACGGCAATTGGGGGTGCTCGACATCACCACCTGGGCCGATCGCGCCCACCCCGCGCTGACCGCACTCGTGCGGCAGGCCGCCAGCGTGATCGAAGAAGGCCTCATGCAGATGTCGAGCCGAGGCGCTCAAGAGCTGTTGCACGAATACCTGGTCGCCAGCCGCAATCGCGAGGACCGAGTGCTGGCGATCAGCCAAGAGGCGTTCATCGCCAGCGCAGGGGCCATTCGCCGTATCGGGAACCTCAGCCGAGAGGAGTTGTGGCCAGTGGTTCGAAACGCGCTGTCGACACGAGACCAAGCTGAGGTTTCACTGCTTACCGCCGCCGTCGGCACCGTTCCGCTGCATCTGCGCGCGGTACGAGGCTCGCGGTCGGAGCTTGCGGGCGCGGTCATCCGGATCTCCCCCTCCGTCGTCGCGCAACCGGTTGAGCGACCCGCGGCCGGCGCGGCCGGCGCTGTCGCAACCGATGTGGTGCCCAGACTGGCCGCCGTTGGGTTCAACGTCTTGTCCCCAGTTACGGTCGGGCCCGGGGTGATGGTGCGCCGACTCGCCGGGGCGCGCATGCCAGTGTGCTTGATCGGCGAGCCGGGCACAGGCAAGCGCACGATGGTCAAGATGGTGGCGGCCGAGGTGTTTCCGGATGATCCCATCGAGATCTACGACGCGAGCACGCGTACCGACGGAGTCGCATCGCTACTAGCTGCCTGGCGAGCGGGATCCCCGGTGTTGGTGTGCGCTGCGGATGCGCTTGACGCGGCGACCCTCAACGAGCTGGTGAGCGACCTGCGGACCGCGACCGGCCATTCGGGCGATGATCGCGGCTGGTTCTCCTTCACCTTGCAATCGGCCGCGACCTTCGGTGCTGCGCGACAGACCATTGTTGGTGCCGATGCGGTGCACGCGGCCCTTTCCTCGGCTGCGATTCCGATTGTGGTCGTGCCGCCGCTTCGAGGGCGAGTACAGGATCTCCATCACATCCTTCCCGAAATGCTGGCTGCCGCCAGCCACGGCAAGGTCACTGGGGTGACGCCCGAGTTGATGAACCGCTTAGTGCGCGAGCCCTGGCCCGGCAACCTCGCCGAAGTATCCGAGGTGGTCGACCAGATGGTGGCAGCAGCCCGAACCGGGACCCTCGGAGTACGGGACCTACCACCGGGCTTCGGTTCTCGACTGCGTCGGAAGCTGAGCCCGTTGGAGTGGATGGCGCGGGAGGCGATCGTGGAAGCCCTGCGCGCGAGCAACGGCAACAAACAAGCAGCGGCGGACTCGCTGGGGATCTCACGAGCCTCGATCTATCGCAAGATCAAGGCATTTGACATCGATACCGAAGGCTCCTGAGCCAAATCGCCGCACGATCGGCTAGTTGTGCGATCGGCTCATGATGCTCGTGGGGTGACCGTGCCGTCCGGGCCGTCGATCGCACCCCGTGCATGGTTGGTTGTTTGATCAGCTGTCTCGTGAGGCGAGCGACTGTTGGGGAAGTAGAGCAAGTGGGATTGCCGGCCGGTGCCTCGGACCGGACGCCGCGAACCGCGCGGAGCTGAATCCGTAGCTGGTTCCTCGATCTCAGCTAGCTCGGTGATCGCCGCGTCCGCAGTCTGCCCGCCTGCGACTTGACCGGATCCGATTCGCCCGGACTCGATTCGCCCGGGTCGGATCTGTTTGGTGCTGGCGGTCCGCGTCGACCTGACGTGCGGATGATCGGCGGCGAACTCACGGCCAACGACGGCGATCACTAGGCGGATCAAGCTGATGGCCACCAATCCGACGACCATGATGATGACTGTTTCGGTCTGCACAACGAAACCTCGATTCGGGGTCGATGGGGTGGATGTCGGACTTTGGTGATGCGGGCCGGGCACCGCGGCCCGGGCTCTTTGATGGTGCGCTTGCCTGTCGCACCGGTCAACGCCCCTAGTACGGCAAGTCGGGGCCTAGACCACAGCAACCGGAATCTCGCTCAGTTCAGTGCGAAAAGTAAGCCTGACCTAACACTTTTGAGCGTCGATTGGCGCCCTTGGGTCCGCCGTCTCGGTGGCCCTGAGACGGGGTGAGAGCTAGATCACATCGGCTTTCCGGCATACGTGGAACCCCCCTGCACTCGGGGCCCAAAGTGCTCGACAGCCCCCCGTCCCGGGCATTCACTCGGCATTATTCGTCTGCCCGCACACCCAAGCGGGGCAACAGGCACGGCAGCGGCCCGCGGGGCCCGAGGAGGACGCAGATGATCACCAGGGACGGCAAGCAGTACTTCATCGTCGATGGGCATATCCACATCTGGGATGGCTCGGAGGCGAACTGCAAGAACGACTGGGGCCGCGGATGGACCCAATGTTTCTTCGACTACCACAACGGCTTGAGCCCCGAAGAAGAGAAGTGGCCCAAGGCGCGCTTCGAGAAGATCGAGAAAGAACACGTCATCTCCGACGTTCTGGAGGCCGGCGGCGTTGACGTCGGGATCTTCCAGCCAACGGTGCTGACAGAGTTCTACCACACCGGTTTCCGTCGCCACACCGAAGGCATCGAGCTGGAGGCGGAGAACCCCGGTCGCCTCATCTGCAACACCGCCTGGGATCCGCGGCACGGCGACAAGGGGCTCGAAGACCTCGAGCGTGAGGCCTCGGAGCGCAAGATTCAGGGCGTCAAACTCTACACGGCCGAGTGGCAGGGTGACTCCCGAGGCTATTCATTGGCGGACGCGGCGACCTATCGCTACCTAGAGAAGTCCGAAGAGCTGGGCATCAAGAACATTCACATCCACAAGGGCCCTACGGTGTGGCCGCTGGACCGCGACTCGTTCGACGTCCACGACGTCGATCATGTAGCCACCGACTTCCCCAACCTCAACTTCATCGTGGAGCACATCGGTCTGCCTCGGCTGGAGGACTTCTGCTGGATCGCGACGCAGGAATCCAATGTGTTTGCAGGCATGGCCGTGGCGATGCCGTTCATCCATTCCCGGCCGCGGTACTTCGGGCAGATGATGGGCGAACTTCTCTATTGGCTGGGTGAGGACAAGATCCTGTTCGGGTCCGACTACGCCATCTGGACCCCGCGCTGGCTGATCGAGAAGTTCCTCGACTTCGACATCCCGGCCGACATGCAGCCGGAGTACGGCTTCGGGATCTCCGATGTGGCCAAGGCCAAGACACTGGGTCTCAACGCCGCCCGGCTGTACGACATCCCTGTTCCCGCGGGTGTGGTCGGCAGTGAGGAATTGGCAGGTGCTTCGGCCTAATGCTGACCGTCGACCCACTTTCCGCGAGAGTGCTCGCCGAGCTCGAGCACGTCTACGACCCTGAGGTGGATGAGCCCGTCACGGAGATGGGCTTCATCCGCGCGGTGGAGATTGTCGAGGCAGACGAAGCCGGCGGGGAGGTGCCGCATGCCGTCGTGCATATGCAGCTTCCGCAGTACTTCTGCGCCCCGAACTTCACCTATCTCATGGTCGATGACGTGCGACGAGCGGCAGAGAAGGTGGTTGGCGCCGGTAATGTCCAGGTCAGTCTGGTCGGGCACTTCGAGGCCGACAAGATCAATGATGCGATGACCGACGGTTTGTCCTTTGCCGCCGTCTTCGCAGATGCCATTGAAGATCTGGACACGCTACGGGATCGCTTTTCGCGCAAGACCTTTCTCATTCGTCAAGAGCGAGTGTGCAAGGTCTTGGATCAGGCAGGAATAGATGGTGCGCGGATGCTGGACCTGAACTTGGCCGACGTGGCGAAGATCAGGTTTACCGACGATCTCTATGCCAAGTACCTGTCGACACGTCAAGAGTTGGGAATCGATTCGTCGTCAGACGCGTGCTTTCTTGTCGCCGCTGACGGCCGCGCCGTCGAACCGGACAAACTCCGGCTGCACCGTCGATCGGCAAGCGTTATGGCAATTTCTTTCGAAGGAAACGGCATGATGTGCAAGACGCTGATTCACGAACGATATCCCTATTCGACTATTTCCCCTACCGCAGAGATCACCCGAGGAGAAGTTGCATGAAGGCTGCGCGGTTGCACGAGTACGACAAGACGCTCGTCATTGACGATGTCCCCAAGCCGGAGGTGAAAGGCCCCCACGATGTGGTCATTCGGATCGGCGCCGCTGGCGTCTGCCGCACCGACCTGCACGTCATCGAGCGAGTGTGGGAGCAGACCCTCGATGCGGATGGCTTGCTGCTGCCGTACACGATCGGGCACGAGAACGCAGGCTGGGTAGATGCCGTCGGCTCGGCGGTCTCGACCGTCGCCCCTGGCGACAAAGTGATCTGTCACCCGCTGGCCACGTGCGGCGTGTGCGCAGGCTGCCGACGCGGGGAGGATATGTATTGCGCGAACAGCGCCTTCCCGGGCCTCAACGCGGACGGCGGCTACGCGGAGTACTTGCTGACCAACGAGCGTGCCTTGATCAAGTTGGACGACTCGTTGGAACCGGCCGATGTGGCGCCGCTAGCCGACGCCGGCATTACTGCCTACCGGGCAGTGAAGAAGGCGGTTCCGGGTCTGCAAGCAGGGAGCGCTTGCGTGGTGATCGGCGCCGGCGGCCTGGGCCACATCGCTATCCAATCGCTCAAGGCGATGTGTCCGGCCGAGGTCATCGTGGTCGACACCAACGCCGACGCCAGGGCGATGGCGCTGGAGATCGGTGCCGACCATGTCGTGGACGGCTCCGACGATCCGGTGACCGCGGTGAAGGACCTGACCGGCGGGCTCGGTTCGCACGCGGTGATCGACTTCGTGGCTGAACACGGAACCACCGAGACCGGCCCGAACATGATCCGCAACGGCGGCACTTACTACGTCGTCGGATACGGCGGCCGCGTCGACATTCCCGCCCTGCAGATCATCTTTAGCGAGATCAGCGTGGTGGGCAGTCTGGTCGGCAACTACACAGAGCTTAGCGAGCTGATGGATCTTGCAGCCGCTAAAAAGGTAACGCTGCACGCGCAGCGTTACTCGCTGGACGAGGCCAATAAGGCTCTCGATGATTTGCACCATGGCCGCGTGCGCGGGCGCGCGGTCTTAGTTCCATAGCAACACTGCAACACCAAGTCCGCACACTTCCGGTAGCTAGCGACCGGCAGGAAAGAAGGGAAAGACAATATGTCTACTACCGTCGATAGGGAAACAGACGCATTTCCGGACACCGGAGATGCCGAGTTCCCGAAGGGCAAGGGTCCCATCGATTGGATGGGCGGCTGGATGTCCATGTTCTGGGGCATGGCGCTGATGGCCGCAACGTTCATCGGCCTACGGATCTACCAGGGGTACTTCTCCTGGTACAACGAAGCAGGCCTTGACGCGGCCAGCGATGGGTTCCGAACGTACTGGTTCAGCCTGTTCATCATCGAGTTGGTCGTCGCGGCAGTCGTGACGCTCGGCTGGTGGGGCTGGCTGTTGAAGTCGGGTCAGAAGCTGGACGCAATGGCCAAGGTCAAGGCGATCACTCCGGCCGAGGAAGTCCGCCGAATCGTGGTCTTCTGGGGCCTGATCGGTATCACCAGCATGGTGCTTTACTTCATGGCCAGCTTCTTCCCAAATCAGGACGGGGTCTGGCACCAGACGACCGTTCGCGACACGGCGTTGACGCCGAGCCACATCGTGATGTTCTTCTGGGCGTTCCCCATGGGCATCACGTTCTGCATCGGGACGTACCTCTACGGAATGACGCGTCTGCCGAAGGTCTACTCGCGGGACAAGGGTTTCCCCTGGTCCTTCTTCCTCCTCATCTCCGCCTCCATCACCGAAATGATGCAGGTGGCGATGAACGAGTGGGGCCACTCCATGTGGATCACCGAGGAAATCTTCGCTGCGCCGTTCCACTGGCCGTTCGTTACATACGGCTGGCTCGCTTCTGGAATCTTCGCCTTGTGGGCAGAGTCGCTCAGCCGGCTCCTGGCTATCGAGGATGAGATTCTGGAAGAGGCGCCGGTCGCTGTCGAGTCCGAAGCCCAGACTGCCTGACCAGTCCGGTTCTCGGGTTCGACACCTCTATTGGACACCCGCCGCCGGTCCGGGCGGCGGCGGGTGATCCGCCTTATCACCAGAAAGAAGGAGCTCTCCATGAGTGCCACCGCAGAGGCGCCGGAGGCAGTAGACGAGCGTAATGAGGCGTTACGCAAGCTGCTCCACCGTCGTTACAAGTACATTGATCGCAAGTGGGACGCGGTCTTCTGGATCACCGCCGCATTCGTCGTCGGCGCCGCCGCTGACATCACCAAGTTGCTGTTCGCCGGTGACTGGGACTTCTGGACGGACTGGAAGGACCGGCAATGGTGGCCCATGGTCACCCCGTTCGCGATCATCATCATTCCCTCGGCCCTGCAATACATCCAGTGGTTGGCCTGGCGCTTCCCGACGGGCGCCGTGTACACCGCGGTTTGCATGGTCATCGCCCAGTGGATCGGCCGGGTCGTCCAGTGGGACTGGTTCGGCGGGTTCCCGCTGAATTTCGTATGGCCACTGTCCATGATTGCCGCGGCGGTCTGGTT
Organism: Nocardioides sp.; assembly: GCA_051657765.1. Lineage (GTDB taxonomy): Bacteria > Actinomycetota > Actinomycetes > Propionibacteriales > Nocardioidaceae > Nocardioides. The sequence goes on from JBOFLH010000334.1 coordinate 38,432, forward strand.
GGACTGGGTGCTACTGAAGACGAAGAGTTTCGTCTTGACCAGTCTGATCGGCGGTATGGGTTTCGCGATCATCTTCTGGATGGAGAACTACATCCTGATGGCGCCGTACCTACAGCCGGTCGATTGGATGGGCTACACCGTGACTGCGGCCGATGCGCAGGGTATCTCGGTGATCCGGGGACAAACGCCCGAGTACCTGCGCCTGATCGAGCGCGGTTCGCTGCGCACCTTCCTGGGCCAGACGCTGTATGTCGCGCTCGCGTTCGGCGCCACCCTGGCGGTTGCCGGCTACTGGATCGGTCAGTTCATCGCCCGGATGCTCGCCATCTGGCCTATTGGCCGCTTCATTACGCGGTTCTGAGAAGGGACACGAGACAAATGCGCAAGGTAATTCGCAAGGCATGTGCCTTGACCGCCGCTGCGGCTCTGGTGACGCTCGCAGCTCCGGTGGCCCCCGCGGGGGCGCACGGCGAGGCGGCCCAGGAGGGTTGGCTCCGGATGGGAACCGTTGCCTTCTGGGACGTCAAGATTAATGGTGCACCGATGGGCGAAGCGCCTGTCGACATCAAGGTCAACGAGGAGTTCACGGTTACCGGCACGGTCAAGGTGTTGGAAACCTGGCCGGAGCAACTCGACGAGCCGGAGCTCGGCTACATCAGCATGGTCGCGCCCGGTCCGCCGGTCGTGATCAAGTCGAGGTTGGTGAACGGGAAACCGACACCGCACTCCATTCAGATCGAGAAGGGTGCGGTCTACAACTTCGAGATTGTCCTCGCCGGTCGCCGAGTGAGTTCCGGAAATGGGTGGCACGTGCACCCGATCTTCGGCATCCACAAGGCCGGCTCGCTGATCGGTCCCGGAAACTACATCAAGGTGAGCGGCAGCGACAGCGACTTCAAGAACGAGATCCCGCTCAAGAGCGGTGGCACCCTCGATCTGGAGCGGTTCGGTCTGAGTGGTGTCATCTTCTTCAACCTGATCTGGTTCGCGATCGGGATGATCTGGATGATCTACTGGACGGTTCCCAAACCGACGGTCACCCGGCTGCCGGTTTCGCTGGCAGTTCCGTTGAACAGCGACGGCGCCGATGCCGGCTTGATTACCAAGAAGGACCACCAGGTGTGCAACATACTGATGGCTTCGGTTCTGGTGATCTTGATCGGTGGCTTCATCTGGCAAGGCCAGAAGTATCCTGACAAGCTCCCGCTCCAGGTGCTTCGCTACAAGCCTCAGCCACTGGCGATAGATGCGACCTTCGCCACTCTGGTTGCGGACAGGACGAGTTACGACTCGGGTGCGAACGCGCTGTCGATGACGGTGGACATCACGAACACCGGCACGACAGATGCCAAGATTACCCAGTTCATCTCCAGCGGCGACACCTACACCGTGGGTGACAACATGGAGGTCGACAGCGACACGATTGGGGCGGGCGACACCGCAACGGTCACGCTCACCATGACCAGCGAGCGCTGGGAGACCGAGCGATTGATCCCGACCCAGGAAACCCGGCCGTTGATTACTGGTGTGGTCCGCGTGGAGGACGGTGAGGGGAATGAGAACTTCCTCACGGCCTCTACCTTCCTTCAGCGCTAAGGCGAGTTTGGTCGCGTAGCGTAAACTGCCAGTGGTGGTTCCCAATATTCCCTTAGGAACCACCACTGGCAGCCACATATCCACACATGATGGGAACCGGCAATGACCCAAGGAAACCTTCTCGCGCACGGCGGCGCGAACGGCACCGCCGAAATGCTGGCTGGGCTAGGCCCAGTTCTTCTCGGTGTCACCCTGATCGTCACGTTTTGTCTGCTGCTGGGCGCCGACCGCACTCGGCGCAACAAGTCCGGCTATCGCGACATGACACCAACCACCGGCCGCTTGTTGTTCAGCGGAGCCTACTTCCGCTTGGAAGAGATGTTGAAGCACGACTACGTGGACGATCGGAATCTCGAGCCGGCCGGGACCAAGCCCGAGCCGACCGCATCGAGCTAGTGGTTATGGTGTTTTCGGGCAGTTTCGCTGGTGATCCGATGCGTCCGGAGCGACGCAGTCTGGAAAGCCGCATCGAGGCTGGGATCATCGCCGGGATCGCGTCAGCGATCCCGACGGCGGTCCTACTCGCTATCGGCGGCGCGCTGTCGTCGTACGGCGCTTCCGTGCCGTTCTACAGCATCATCTCGATCGTCGACCCCGGTCCGCTGACGGTGGCGATCGCCGCGGTGGAGGCCGGTAACAGCCCCGAGTTCTTCCAGTTGCAGCTTTCCGGTGGCATTGGGCTCTGTTTCATCATGGGCGCGGTGAGCGGCGTCATCTTCGGATTCGGGACTCGCCGTGTTCAGCTCGCCGGCCCGGCGCGCTACCTCGTCGGTGCGTTGCACGGCATTGCCATGATGTGTGTGTTCTACCTGCTCTGCTTTCGCGCGGTAACCGAACTTCTCGATATCTCCGACGCTGACATCATGAGTTTGGCCAGGATCGTGGGATGGCCGATCCTGGTGTTGGCGCACGCGGTGCACGGCGTGTGTGTCGCGTGGGTGATGGGCACCCGCGTGGTGGCACCCAAGCAGGTGTTCGGTCCGCCGATCACCGCCGAGGGTAACCTACGCGAGCGATCGTGACCGATTGATCCTCCCTGGACCGCCGCAGTCGCTCCCTGGTGAGGCGGCTGCGGTGTCATGTCAACGCTCCGCAGCCACGGTCTAGAGCACCGGCTCAGCATGGCCCGACGCACCCCGCATGCCCCCGTGCTGTGCGATTCTTGGGTCCATGAGTGGTCTTGATCTGATCGCCCCGCATCAGCGGGCCCTGTTCATCGATGGCGAGTGGGTGCCGGCCGCGGCTGGTGGGCAACTTGCGGTCTTCGACCCGGCGGACGAGTCCGTCCTTGCCGAGCTGGCTGACGCCCGGGCATCGGACGCCGCGGCCGCCTTGGACGCTGCCTGCACCGCGCAACGGGCGTGGACGGCGAGCGCCCCCCGCACGCGTGGTGAACTGCTCCGAGCGGCGTTCGAAGCGATCATGGCGCGCGCCGACGAGTTCGCGCACCTGATCTCGTTGGAGATGGGCAAGCCACTCGGCGAGGCCAAGGGCGAAGTGGCCTACGGTGCCGAATTCTTCCGCTGGTTCGCGGAGGAGGCGCCGCGCATCGAAGGCCGCTGGTTGGCCGCGCCGGCAGGTGGCGGGCGCTTGCTGACCATCCGCAAGCCGGTGGGACCCTGCCTGTTGATCACCCCGTGGAACTTCCCGTTGGCGATGGCCACCCGGAAGATCGGCGCGGCGATCGCGGCCGGCTGCACGATGGTGGTCAAACCCGCGGAACTCACCCCGCTGACCACGCTCGCGGTGGCGGCCATCTTCGACGAGCTGGGGCTGCCACCCGGCGTGTTGAACGTGCTCACCACCAGTCGCTCAGCCGACATCTCGGCTACCTTGATGGCCGATCCGCGGCTCCGGAAGGTCAGCTTCACCGGGTCGACCCCGGTAGGCAAGATTCTGGTCGGACAGTCGGCCGCGCAGCTCCAACGAGTGAGCATGGAGCTGGGTGGAAACGCGCCGTTCATCGTGTTCGACGACGCCGACCTCGAGGCCGCGGTGGACGGCGCCATGGTCGCCAAGATGCGCAACATGGGCGAGGCCTGCACAGCCGCCAATCGCTTCCTGGTGCACGAGTCGGTGGCCGATAGGTTCGCGCGGCTGTTGGGCAAGCGGATGGGCGCGCTCAAGGTCGGCCGAGGGCAAGACGCGGACACTCAGGTGGGCCCGCTGATCGACGCGAAAGCGCTAGCGTCGGTCGCGGAGATGGTGAGCACCGCGGTCCGGCAGGGCGCCACCGTAGTTACCGGCGGGGACGCCCTGACCGGGCCGGGACACTTCTTCCCGCCCACCGTTCTGGTCGGTGTACCGCCGGCCGCCGAAATCAACTACCAGGAGATCTTCGGGCCGGTGGCGTCGATCACCTCGTTTGCCACCGAGCAGGAGGCAATTGCTCGGGCCAACGACACCGAATTCGGCCTGGCGTCGTACGTCTACACCCGCGATCTGGCCCGGACCATCCGGCTCGCCGAGGAGCTGGACTTCGGCATGGTCGGGGTGAATACCGGCCTGGTGTCGAACCCGGCCGCACCGTTCGGTGGCATGAAACACAGCGGGTTCGGACGTGAGGGGGGCTTCGAAGGAATCGAGGAGTATCTCGAGACGACGTACGTCAACCTTCCAGTAGCGCACACGCTCTAGCTGGTTGGTGCTAGGAAGCCGAGATTGGATACGACACCGTATGCTCAGAATTGAGCGACAAAGCAGCAATTCGGAATCCACCCCCAACGATGAGGTGCCCGCCGCGGCGAGCAGGCGGTGGCGGCTGGCCGCTCTATGTTTCGGCATCCGAAACCGCCGCCGCCAGGCTATGAGCTACTTTCAATGCTTCTCGAACACCGGAGACTAAGGAACTGGCGGCCGGAGGGCATCCGAGTAGCGCATGATCACTCGCCACGAGAACAGAGATTGCGTCGATTCCTCTGCGGGCGGCAACAGAGTAAAGGGCCGCCGACTCCATATCCAAGCCGAAGATGCCCGTTGACTCGCACGTCTCCACCAACTCCTGTGTTTCGAGGTGCACAGCCGATACGGATGCCACTGCGCCGAGAAGCACGTGCGCCGGAGCCCGAGCCACTAGCTGACTACTGGCAGCGACCGAGGTCGCGGCAGGTGCGTAGCCACAGTCGGATCCTCCGAGGACTACTGCCGAGGAGGCGACTAGCAGATCTCCACAATGCAAGCTTGTGCTGGTTGATCCACAGAATCCGACCCCGATGACAAACTCCGTACCTCTCCGTGAGGCGGCATCGACCAGCATGGCCACTCCCGAACCGCCAAGAACTGGTCTCGCGATTCCAACGGTGGAGCGATTCATAGCCACCAAGTCGACCAAGCCATTCGAGGCGATCGGCGCGCCGAATTGTTCGTGCCACAATTCGTGCGAATAGAGATGTGGATTTTCCATCGGCACCAATAACGTGTCGGGTAGTGGGTCGGAACTCGTAAATAGCCACTTGTCGACAAGCTCAGGTATTGCTTCTTCCCACGGCTTCCGGGCCATCCTAAGACGCGCCAACTTGTGCGATGTCTTCGAATGTGTGCGCGTCATCAGCAAGTTTCAGGGTGACGTTCACGTCAGTGAGTGTAATCGCCAATGGTCCGGGCCCAAAGCCAGCCGCCTATGGGGGAACGACCCTGCCCTCCTTCGCCGCGCAACCGAGTTCGGCCTGCGTAGGTATCGACCTGTCGCGTGCCGTCAGGCACATTGGCCGACAGGACTCTTGCCTTCGCTGGTCCGATTGCGACAGTCGCCGGGCGCGGCGACCCGTCCACGGAGACCGCGAACCCGCGCGGAGCGCCGGGCCTGCCAAGCAATCTTCGGCCGTCGCTGGCGTTGCTCAGCCATGCCGGCTCGACAAGTCGGGGCGGCGCAGGCAGGGTTGGCCTGTGGCCATGCCAGCTGGAACTCCCGGACCCCCCACTACAGTGGTGCTCTTCGGCGCGACCGGAGACCTTGCCCACCGCAAACTCCTACCCGGCCTCTATCACTTGTTGCGCACCGGGCTGGTGCCGAACCTGAAGGTGGTCGGCACCTCATTGGAGGAGCATGATCGGGAGAGTTTCCGGCGATTCGCGCGCAAATCGCTCGACGAGTTCGGCACCGACGTCACCGAGGAAGGCTGGCAGGACTACGCCGAGCGGTTGTACTGGGCGCCAGGAGGCACCCCCGAGGCATTGGCGGTGACCGTTGCCGAAGCGCACCAGGGATCGACCGAGCGGCAGAATCTCCTCCACTATCTGTCGGTGCCGCCCCAGGCTGCGCTGGCGGTCCTGCACACGCTGCGCGATGCCGGGCTGGTCGCGAACTCCCGGGTGATCATGGAGAAGCCGTTCGGAACCGATCTGCCCAGCGCCCGATCTCTCAACACGGCCGTGCACGAGGTGTTCGACGAGAACCAGATTTTCCGGATCGATCACTTTCTCGGCAAGGAGGCCGCGCTCAATATCCTGGCCTTCCGGTTCGCTAACGGCTTGTTTGAGCCGACCTGGAATCGCAACTTCATCGACCACATTCAGATCGACGTACCCGAAAAGCTGGGGCTCGAACAGCGCGCCAGCTTCTACGAGTCGACCGGCGCCTACCGCGACATGGTGGTCACCCACCTGTTCCAGGTGATGGCCTTCACCGCCATGGAGCCGCCGACCGCATTGGAGCCACGGTCGATCACCGAGGAGAAGAACAAGGTCTTCCGGTCGATGCTGCCCATCACCGCCGACGACGTTGTCCGGGGACAATACACCGGCTATCGGCAGATCCCGGGGGTGAGCCCGGAGTCGGAAACCGAGACGTTCATCGCCCTCCGGTGCTATGTCGACAATTGGCGCTGGGCGGGTGTGCCCTTCTACCTGCGCACCGGGAAGCGGATGGCCGAGGGCCAGCGGATCATCTCGATCGCGTTCAAGGAACCGCCCCAGTCGATGTTCCCGGATCACTCGGGAATCTCCGACCACGGCCCGGACCACCTCACCTTCGATCTGGCCGATCAGTCCCGGATGAGCCTGTCGTTCTACGGCAAGCGGCCCGGACCCGGTTTCCGGTTGGACAAGTTGTCCATGCAGTTCTCGGTCGATGAGACCGCATGGGCAGGCTCGGTTCTGGAGGCCTACGAGCGGTTGATCCTCGACGCCGTCAAGGGGGACCACACCTTGTTCACCAGCGCCGAGGGCGTCGAGCGGTTATGGGAGATCTCGGCGCACCTGGTCGACAGTCCACCACCGGTGCGCCCTTACGCACCGGATTCGTGGGGCCCCAACCAGATTCACCAACTGATCGCCCCGCGCAGTTGGCGGCTCCCGTTCGAACGGGCCTGGCGGGCGCCCTGACCCCTGCGCGGATCGACCCGGCGCGGCGGGAACCGTGCGCTGGCTCGGTGAAAGCGGTGGCCTATCCTCGGCCGACGCCGCGGCATACGATGCGCTTATGCGTCGTGCCGTGCGGGCCGTTGCCCCCATCCTGGTTGGACCGGTCCTTGTCGTTCCGCTCGCGCTGCTGGCGGCTTGCGCCCCGGAGAAGGCGGCTGATCGCGCTAACGGCACGCCAACGGCAGGGGCAAGCGGGCTCACTGAGGTGCTGTCCTGCGCCATTGCGGACCTGAACCTGGTGGTACCCGGCAAGCTCACCATTGCCACCGACTCGCCGGCCGACGAGCCGTACTTCAGCGGTGACGACCCCACCAACGGCAAAGGGTTCGAGTCCGCGGTCGCCTATGCGCTCGCCGAGCAGATCGGCTTCGCCAAGGCCGACGTGATGTGGGTGAAGGTGCCGGTCGACGACTCCTACCAGCCGGGTCCGAAGAAGTTCGATTTCGACATCAACCAGATCTCGATCACCCCCGAACGCGAAGCCTTCGTGGACTTCTCGACCAGCTACTACTCGGCGGCACAAGCCGCGATCGCGGTAGCGGGCACCCCCGGTGCGGCCGCCACCAGCCTGGCCGATCTCAAGAACCTGCGGCTGGGTGCTCAAACCGGTACCACGTCGTTAACCGCGATCCGCGACGTTATTCGGCCGGACACCGACGCGTTGGTTTTCCGGGACACCAATGCGGCCAAGCAGGCCATTGAAAACAACCAGGTAGACGTGATCCTGGCCGACCTGCCCACTGCCTTCTCCATCACCAAGGTCGAGATCCCGCAGGCCACCGTGGTCGGCCAGTTCCGACCGGAGACGGGCGCGCAGGTGGAGTGGGGGCTGTTGTTCGAGAAGGGCAATCCGCTCAAGGAGTGCGTCGACTTCTACCTGGAATCGATGAAGGAAGCTGGTGTGCTAGCCAACCTCGAGAAGGACTGGCTCCCCGACGCCGCCGTGCCGGAACTTCGGTGAACCCGGCCACCCCGACCTTCAATCACCCGAAGCCGCACTGAACTGAGGCCACACCTGGGCCAACCGACCACCAGTCGGGCGGCCGGCAGCGGGGCAACGTTGGCCGGACAATCATCAGCCCAGTGCGCACGAGCAGGCTCGGGGGACCGTTCGTCGGCGGGTGCGGCGCCGGTCGGTGTCGTTAGCGCCGCGTTGCGGTGTCATGAGGTGATACCGGAACACGGCAGTAGCTTGTTCATGGCTACTCGCCGGTCGCGATCTCGGGCCCCTGAACGACACTGGTATCGCGAAGGTGAGTTGCGATCGCGCCCCCGCACCGCGGCATCGCAGTTGTCTGGCCCGGTTGCGGATCGAACGAGACGAATTGGCGATCACCCCCGATGATGGTGGAGAACAATCTCGATCAAGCAAAGCGGAGGACGATATGCGGACCATCGAACACTGGATTGGCGGCACGGCCACCGCTGGCGACTCCGGTCGCACCGCCCCGGTCTTCAACCCGGCTACCGGAGCGCAGAGCGCGGAGCTGAGGTTGGGCTCAGTGGCCGACGTGCGGGCCGGCATCGACGCCACCTGGGACGCCTTCGAAGGGTGGTCGCAAACCTCGGTCAGCGCCCGAGCGAAGGTCCTGTTCGCGTTCCGCGAGCTGGTCAATGCCAATGCCGGTCGATTGGCGGAGGCGATCACTGATGAACATGGCAAGGTGCTCACCGATGCTCTCGGCGAGGTGCAGCGCGGACTCGAGGTCGTCGAGTTCGCCTGTGGGATCCCGTCACTGCTCAAGGGCGACTATTCGGATCAGGTGTCCACCGACATCGATACGTTCTCGTTCCGGGAGCCGCTGGGTGTAGTCGCCGGCATCACACCATTTAACTTCCCAGCGATGGTGCCAATGTGGATGTTCCCGGTAGCCATCGCCTGTGGCAACACGTTTGTGCTGAAGCCCAGTGAGCGGGACCCTTCGGCTTCGATGATCCTGGCCGAACTGTGGCAACAAGCCGGCCTGCCCGACGGTGTGTTCAATGTCGTGCACGGCGACAAGGTCGCCGTCGACACGATCTTGGACTCTCCCAGAATCGCGGCGGTCTCATTTGTCGGCTCCACGCCGATCGCCAAGTACATCCACGAGCGCGGCACGGCCGCCGGCAAACGGGTGCAAGCCCTCGGCGGAGCCAAGAATCACGCGATTATCCTGCCGGACGCCGACGTTGATTTCGCCGCAGATCACCTGGCTGCGGCCGCCTTCGGGTCCGCCGGCGAAAGGTGTATGGCGATCTCGGCCGCAGTCGCGGTCGGCGCCAGCGCGGATGCCGTGGTGGCGGCGGTCAGTCGGCGCGCGAAGTCTGTCACCGTCGGCAACGGCCGCGACGGCAGCAGCGAAATGGGACCGGTGGTGACCCGGGAGGCACAGCAGCGGATCCTCGGCTTGATCGACTCCGGAGAGGCGCAAGGCGCCTCGATCGCGGTTGACGGCCGCGGCTTCGTCGTCGACGGCTACGCCGACGGCTTCTGGGTCGGGCCTACGGTCATCGACGAGGTAGGCCCGGATATGGATGTCTACACTCAAGAGATTTTTGGGCCCGTCCTCAGCGTTGTCCGTTCCGATTCGGTCGACGAGGCCATTGCGTTGATCAACGCCAACCCCTATGGCAACGGCACCGCGATCTTTACCAACTCCGGCGAGGCGGCCCGTCGGTTTCAACGCGGCGTCAGCGTCGGCATGATCGGCATCAACGTGCCGGTGCCGGTGCCGATGGCGTTCTACTCGTTTGGTGGCTGGAAGGACTCCCTGTTCGGCCAGTCGCACATGCACGGCACCGAGGGCGTGAACTTCTACACCCGAGCCAAGGTGGTTACCGCTCGCTGGCCCAAGGTCGCCCACGACTCGGGTGCAAGCTTTCACTTTCCAACCGCCAAGTGAGCGCTACCGCTCGGCGGGGCTGGCGCCTGGCGGGCTGGCGGGCCGTTCGTGCTGGCGGCTGGCCTGGCGATGAGGCAAGGACGTGCCCATGACAGCACGGAAGAGTCAACGCGGGTGGTAGGTCGTGGCGTCCGACCCGCCGGAATCGGCGACCGCCCGCGGGCTGCGCCGGTAGGCCGAGACGGTCGGTTCGGTGGCGATCCAAAATCGCCATAGCGCGTCCGGTCCGCCGGTAACCCCCACGCGGGGGCCGCGTCGCACTTGCACGGCGTTCAGCTCCGGACCGAGAGCGACGGTGATTGATGATCGAGCGAGGTCCGCACCGTTGTCCTCGTCGGTGATGCCGAGCGCCCGGGCGAGGTTGCCTGGGCCGCTGGCGAGTTTGTGCTCGGCGACCTTGGCTCCGCGTCGTCGCCGGGCAAGGGCCAGTCCCTGGCTGATCCGCCCGGCTCGCAGCAGCACGGCGGAAGGTTGTCCGTCCACGCCGCACGTGATGTTGGCGCACCAATGTAGGCCGTGCGACCGGTAGACATAGAGGTGATTGGCGGGGCCGAACATCACGCCGTTGCGCGGTGTCCGACCGCGGTAGGCGTGCGACGCCGGATCGTAGTGGCCGCCGTACGCTTCGGTCTCGGTGATGAGCACGCTCACCGCGCCGTCCGCCGAGACTCTCGTGAGCGTGGCGCCGAGCAGCCGCCGGGCAGTCTCGGTGGGGTGCATGACCCTGTTTGTACCGGACTGGCCATGCTTCGGGCGACTCGCATCGGTACGCGGTCGCCGCGTGGTTGCCGTTTCACCGATTGTGCAGCAATCGGGGACCACGGGTCAGTCGGCGACGGGTGATCTGCGTCGTCAACGAGCCTGGCCGAGGTGGCGCGCAGCATCGGAGGGTGCCCGCACGGGTTGTCCCACCGGTCTGGGAATCGACTATCGGGTGGCCAGCGCGACGAATCGGGTCAGCAGTCGCGCAGGTTCGCTGACCCGAGCCTGACGTGCCAGTGCCTTGATCCGCGCGCCCTCCGCTGGGTCGAAGTAGCCACAGTCACCGTAGGCGTCCACTCGGGTGCATAGCCCGTCGGCGTCGAGTTCGGGGTGGAACTGTGTCGCGTAGACCCGGTCCCCCATCTTGAATGCCTGGGTCGGGCACGTTGCCGAGAAGGCGAGGAGTACGGCGCCATCCGGCAGTCGGCGTACCGCCTCCTGGTGGCCAACGAACGCCTCGAATTTCGGGGGAAGCACGCTGAACAACGGATCCGCTCGGCCGCCGTCGGTCAGGGTGACCCCGACACTACCGACCGGTTCCGGGTAGGTTCGATCAACGAGTCCACCGCGGCGCACCCCCAACGTGCCGATACCGTAGCAGCAGCCCAGGAACCAGAAGTCGGCATCGATCACCCGCTCGACCAGGTCGGTCAGCTCGGCCTCGACCCGTCGCTGGATGGGGGACTTTCCCGCGATCGGATCGCTCACATTGAACGGACCGCCACCGAGGATGATCCCGGACCAGTCGGCCAGGTCGATTCGGCCCAGCGGTGCCTGCTCCAGGCGGACTCGACGCAGTTGGTCCGGCCGGAGACCGCTGTAACGCAGCATCGCGTGGTACTCGCTGTCGGCCGGCGCGTCCTCCATTCGGGTGCCTAGAAAGAGGAAGGGCTTCACCCGCCGAGTGTATGGACTGTGCGAGTAGGTTTCGCCGCGGCGCGGCCCAGCGGGTAATCGCGCGGCTCATCAGGCGATGCGCATGCGTACGCTGTGATCGTGCTTGAGGACCTGCCCGACCCGCTCGACGTGGTCGTTGTCGGTGCGGGGTTGTCCGGGATTGGCGCGGCGGCGCGGCTGAGGACAGAGCATCCGCAGCGGAGCTTCGCGGTGTTGGAGATGCGGGCCGTGAGTGGTGGTACCTGGGACCTGTTCCGCTATCCCGGCATCCGGTCGGACTCGGACATGGTGACCATGGGGTATCGCTTCCGGCCGTGGGCGGGGGAGGAGACCCTCACCAGCGGCAGCCAGATTCTGGAGTACCTGCGCGCGACCGCCCACGATTACGATATCGAGGACAGCATCCGGTTCGGTCACCGGGTGGTCCGAGCGTCATGGGATTCCGAAGACGCCCGGTGGACCGTCGAATGTGAAACCCCGGACGGTCCCACCACTGTGCACTCCTCGTTCCTTTGGTCATGCACCGGCTACTACGACTATGCCGGCGGGTACCGGCCGGACTTTGCCGGCGAGGAAGACTTCTCCGGCCGGATCGTGCATCCCCAGGATTGGCCGGCCGACCTGCGCTATGACCGCTTGCGGGTGGCCGTGATCGGCAGCGGGGCGACCGCAGTTACCCTTGTCCCGGCGCTGGCCGAACGGGCCGAGCACGTGACGATGATTCAGCGCTCCCCGTCGTACGTCGCGAGTCGTCCGCGCCGCGACCGCCTTCTCGCCACCGCGCGGAGGTTTCTGCCCGCGGCGACCGCCTACCGAATCGCCCGAGGCAAGAACATCGCGATGGCGGCAATCACCTACTGGCTCTCTCGGAAGTTGCCGCAGCTGGCCAGCTGGGTCCTGCGGTCTGGGGTGGCTCGACGCCTGCCGCGCGGGTACGACGTCGACAGGCATTTCCGCCCGTCCTACGCGCCGTGGGATCAGCGGGTGTGTCTCGTGCCGGAGGGAGACCTGTTCGCGGCTATTCGCGCCGGCACCGCTTCGGTGGTCACCGGCGAAGTCGCTCGGTTCACCGCCGCCGGAGTCCAGATGACCACCGGGGAGGAGGTGGCGGCCGACCTTATTGTCACTGCGACTGGCCTGCGCATGATGGTGTTCGGTGCCATCGACCTGGCGGTTGACGGCCAACGGATCGAGATCCCGGACACGATGTCGTACCGCGCGATGATGTTGGCGGACATCCCGAACTTCGTCTTCACCATCGGCTATACGAACGCTACCTGGACCCTCAAGGCGGACCTTGTCGCCGATTACGTCTGCCGCTTGCTCAGCTACCTGGACGCCGGCGGCTATCGATCGGTGGTCGCCGAGCGGGACCCGACGATGCCCGAGGCGCCGCTGCTTACCTTCACTTCGGGTTACGTCGTCCGCGCCCTCGGCCTGTTGCCCAAGCAGGGCGGCAGGGAACCTTGGCGGCTTCGCCAGAGTTATCTTCATGACGCTCGAAAGCTCAGGCGAGCTGACATCGAGGATGGTGTGTTGAAATTTCGGCGATGAAGAACGACGCAGCACTAAACGTCGCCACTCAGATCGAGCGGCTGGTGTCGCTCGGATACCCGGGTCTGGCGGGCCTCACCGATACGGCGTTTCGTGCGCTGCTGGCGCCGTTGGCGACCGCGTATGGCGCACAGTGCGGAGCTGTGCTCGTGATCACTAGGGAGTTGATCGACCCCGAGACTCGGGTGGGACTGCTACAGCTGGCCGGCGGCTCCCGGCCCGGGGCCGTGGATCGCCACCATGATGACCTGGCGACGTTTCACCCGCTGGCCGTGCTCAATGTGCCAGCTGGTCCGGCCTACCTGCTGGTGGATGTCGAGCGCGGCGAGGAGTTTTGCGGCGTGCCGCCCGAAGACGCCTTGCCGGCAATTTTGTCACGAGGTAGAACGCCGTTGACGATCGACGAGGGCATTGCCGTGGTAACGCATCGACCGGAGTTGTTGGCGAAGAACAAATGTTTCATGTTGTCGGGTTTCTCGGCGAGGCGACCGCCGGGTGCCGGCGCTATGGATCCGCGGTCGGTCAATCACCCAGTCCCATGTCACGTTGGGTTGGTGTTGGGATGGCAACCCGCACGGATGGCTCGGAGTCGCGTCCGCAGCGAAGCGGGTGGGCTTGCCGCAAACGTTGCCGTGAGGATCTCGCGACTCCGCTCGCTCGCCGCCTGATCAGCTGCCGCGGGTGATCTTGACGTAGTCGATGTTTCCGGAGAAGTAGTCACAGGTAATGACCACCTGGTCGCAGTTGATCTTGCCGCCGATCGTCATTGGGATGGTGTTGTCGATGGTGCCCGAGGCCGCGTTGCGGCGGTTGTGGTAGACGCCGTCGATATACATGGTGACTCGGCTCGGTTCACGAACGCAGGTCAGGGTGTGCCATTCGTTGTCGCTCAGGTTGATGGAGGAGCGAACGCCGGCTCGGCCGGTTGGGCTCTTGAACAAACACGATGGCATGCCTCTCGGGTTCTGGATCTTCCACTGTCCGCCTTTGCTGGCGGACTGGCCCTTCTGGATGATGTTGCCGAAATTCTCCTTGGTGCGATAGCGGATCTCGACGGTGAAGGTGTCGCCGGCCGGATCGAGCAGTGGGTTGTCGGGAACCTGAACGATTCGTTCGGGCGCGACGGGCAGCGCATTGGGGCCCTTGCGTGGCCAGAAGTAGCCAGTGGACCCGTCGTAGGTCACCCCGGTGTCGAGCCCGCTCTGATCGATCAGCGCGTTCAGGCCGTTGCCAGAGGAGTCGAGTGCGGTGGTGGCCTCGGCGGGCTCGTTCATCTGGTAGAACACCTGGTTGACCGGCGCGAGCGCCTCTGCGGCTTGGGCGGGCCCGTGGTTCGCCGCGAGCGGCACCAGCAACGCCGCGCTCGCCATTGCGAGCGAGCCGAACTTGGTCGTGCGGGAGGTGAAGCGCATGGCGGTGAGTTTCCTTACCTTGTCCGGCGGTTGATCGTTCGACCTGCGAGTCGTACGGCGGCGCTAAGTCCGTCGAGGCACTCCGGTGGCGATCCCAAGCCATCGCGTCGCTCTCATCAGACGCCCGCTGGGATGATTCCGTACGTCGATTCGGTAAAGATGCCGAAGAGGAACTAGTCCGAGGTGGCTCGGATAGGCCATGATGGCAAGAAGTGGTGTTCGTGGGTGGCTAGAAGGGGCACACTGTGGCGATGCGAAAACGCCGGGGGGCGCAAATCGGTCTCACCACTCACTCGCGGGTCGGGGTGAGGTGGGAGTTCACCACGCGACCACTGATGCCATGGTTTGCTTCGTTCGTCGCGTTGGCCATCACGTCGAGTCTGATTGCGGCCGCGGCATTGCCCGCGACAGGCTCCCCGGTTTCTGCTGCGCGGCATGCGGCTCGATCGCATGGTGACGAATTGCGGCCGGCCCCCGCGGTACGTGCGGCGCGCCCCACCGTACGACGCGGCGAGATCATGCGTGCTCTGGACCCGGCTGATCCGACCAGCGGTCGTATCGCAATCGGCTACGAGATACACCGCGCGCGTATCGGCACCCCGGTCGGGACGATCCTGGCGATCGAGGGCGGTCCCGGGTATGCCACCACGGACAGCCGCGACTACTACCTGGATCTGGCCGGGCCACTGCTGGCCGATCACGACCTGTTGCTGATCGATGCCCGGGGCACCGGCACCTCCAGCCCGATCAAGTGTCGCCGCCTCCAGCGCGCGATTGGTGGCTACGCGAACGCGGTACGGCGCTGCGGCCGTCGCCTGGGCGAGGCAAGCGACGTGTACGGCAGTGCGTTTGCCGCCGACGACTTCGCCGCGGTACTCGACAAACTAAACATCAACCAAGTCGATGTCTACGGCGACTCTTACGGCACCTTCCTCGGTCAGACCTTCGCCATTCGACATCCCGACCGAGTGCGTAGCCTCACCCTGGACGCGGCGTATCCGGTGGTGGACCAGAACCCGCTGTACCCCGACCTCAACCGCGCTATGCGTCGCGCATTCCGATCGGTGTGCACCCGCGACGAGGAGTGTCGGGGCCGCCCACTTCGACGTCTACGCAAGGCGGCTGAGCGACTCCGTCGCAATCCACTGCGGGGACGTGCCTACGACGCCGACGGCACCCTGCGGAAGGTGCGCCTCAATGGCGCCGGTTTGGCCAACCTGATGGGCACGGCCACCTACGGCACCACGGTGTACGAGGAACTCGACACCGCGGTTCGCGTGTGGCTGCGCCGCGACGACCCCGTGCCGCTATTGCGAATAGCGGCCGAACAAGGCACCTATGGCGGCTCCGGCTCGCCTCGATACTTCTCCGAGGGCGCCTATGTCGCGGTGATCTGCAACGACTACCCCCAACTCTGGGACGTCACGGCTCCCATCCCGACCCGGCGTCGTCAGTTCGCGGTCGCCGCGGCGCAGTTGCGCGAGCTACGACCACGAATCTTCGCACCGTTCTCGGTCGACCAGTGGATTGCCTCGGGGTGGGCGGACCTCGAGGCGTGTATGACCTGGCGCCGCCCGGACACGTCGGTGCCTCCGGTGCCCGAACCCACCGACTACCCTCAGGTGCCGACATTGGTGTTGGTCGGTGATCTGGACTCCATCACGTCCGCCGAGGGCTCGCGTCGGGTCGCGAACGCATTCCCCGATGCGACTTACGTCGAGGTGGCCAATGTGGGCCATGTGACCGCGCTGGCCGACCACTCGAGGTGTGCCTCGGACATCGTTCGCCGGTTTGTCCGCGACCTTGATCCAGGCGATACCAGCTGTGCCCAGACGGCGTACCCACCGGTGCGGACCACTGACTCGTTCCCGGCTCGACTGGCCGCGGTCAAGGCGCTACCCGGCCCGGGCTCGTTGCGCCATCGGCGGGTGGCCGAGGCGGTCACCGAGACGGTGGGCGATGTCTTTCCGCGGTGGTTCGCGATGTATGGCTCGCGTGGTCGGGGCCTGCGTGGTGGCACGTTCACCACTACGGGCCTGAGCAAAGTCCGATTCCGGCTCAACGAACTCCGCTTGGTGGACGAGGTCGCGGTGTCCGGGCGGATGCGCTGGAACCGCAGCACGGGCCGGGTCGTGGCCCGGGTGCAAGTCTCCGGGCAAGCTAGCGGAAAGCTCAAGGTGTCGTGGAACGAATACGACCACCAGGCGCGCGCCCGCCTGAAGGGCCGGATCGGTGGGGCTCCGGTCCGGCTGCGTCTGCCGGCGCCATAATCAGTCGGCGTGGGGGCGGCCGATCTCCGGGCGGCGCCGAGGCAGTTAGCCGGCCCGAATGGCCCGGTAGGCCAGCCGCCACCCGACCAGGGTCACCGATAGGCCGATGGCAGCTACCAGCACGAAGCTGATCGCGGTGCCGGAGCCGAAGAAGGACCGGAGCGCCATGCCGAAGAACAGGGTGGTGCCCCAGGCGAACAATCCGAATTGGTAGGAGAACACGTCCATCCGGCGCATCGTGGCCACCACCCAGCCGGCGACCAGGCCGATCAGGAAGGGTGCCGCGGTCCGTAGCACGTCGGTGAGCGCGCCGGACTCGTCGTGATTGCGCCGGCCGATCGCCGCGAAGCCGAGGATCAGCAGGATGTCGACGACGAAGGCAGCGGCTCGTTTCACGCTGGCAGGATAGCCAAGCGCCCGAGCGATCAGTCGCTCGGGCGCCCGGGAGTTGGCAGCAGGACCCTATTGCTTGGGTGCTTCGATCACCACTGTGCTCAGGATTTTGTCGGCGAATGTCTGCCGCTTCTCGTCCCACAGCGGCCACAGGTAACCGATATAGCAAGGGAAGCTGTCAAGTGCGTGAGCTATCTGGCGCACGAAACACATGCCGGCGCCGATCGGCTGACCGGTCTGTTCGCCGATGAGCTTGATGCCCAAGACCCCTTTTCCTATGGTCTGGCCCGACTTACCTTGCTTCACGAAGATGTTCCAGATGAAGATGGCAAGAACGGCCGCGTAGCCGATCAGAGCAATGAGACTCCCCAGTACTTCGGAAACGTTGCTGACCCCGACACCCACCAGAACTATCAGGTAGGCGGGCAAAACAACAAGAATGTCGACAAGGGTCGCGAGGACACGATTGATCCACGCGGCGTACGTCCCGGCCGGCTGGTAGCCGTACCCCTGTGGCGGTTGGCCCTGCTCTGCATACCCGGCCGTGCCGTATGGGCTGACTGGGCCCGGCTGTCCGTAGGACGGTGGCCCAGCGGGTGGAGTCATGCCCGGAGTCGAGCCGGCCGGATTGCCCATCGGCTCTCCCGGCGGCTGGCCGAACGGATCGCTGGGCGGATTGCCGCCGGGCGGGGTGTTGTCAGACACGATGTTTCTCCTCGATTGGTAGTGACCGCTCCGACAGCCTAGAGGTGCGGTCGCTATCCTTGTCCAGATTCGACCGTGTCGAAACCAGCCGTGTCTAGACACGCCCCAAGTCCGGACACGCCTGATCCGAAAAGCTCGATGTCGGGCCCGGATCCGCGGTGCCTGCTGGGTTTCGTCACCGGCGCCGTGGCGGTCGCGGGAGGAACATCGAAGTCCGCGACGCATACTCCCGGTAGCCAGGTCGAGTCATCATCGACTTCTCCAAAAGCCGGGCGCCGGTCGCGTAGGCAAGGAAGTAGGTCATAGCGATCGGGCCGACGATGGTGACCAGGCCGGCCAGCCAACCGGAGGCGACACCGCCGATCAGCCAGATGCCCCACCACACGCAAGCGTCTCCGAAATAGTTCGGATGCCGCGTCCAAGCCCACAGGCCAGTGTCCAAGACCGGTCCGCGGTCAGGGTTGGCCCGATACGCCGCCAGTTGGGCGTCCCCGATGACCTCGAAGGCGAAGCCGGCCATCCACACCGCAGCGCCGACCCAGATCGCCCATAGTGCGCGGGTCGGTGTCGCCATCGCGGCGAGCACCGGCAGCGAGACCACCACCATGGACAGGCCTTGAACCCCGAACACCGCGCGGATCGCGACCGCGAAACCGCCGTCGGCCAGTGCGCGGCCGCCCAGCAGCTCGGCGTACCGCGGGTCTTCGCCCGGCTTGGCGCGCTGCTTGGCCCAGATGTGCCAGCCTAGTCGGCACCCCCAGACGCTGATCAGGGCAGCGATCAGCCCTCGTCGCCAGTCGATCCCGGCCCCGGTAAGTCCGGTGCCGAGAGCGGTGACGACCGCTACTGCCGCGAGGCCAAGTCCCCATGTCACGTCCACCACCGACACCCGGCCCACCCGCCAGGCGATTACCGCGGTCACCGCCTGAGCGATTGCAATTGTCACGATCGCGAGGGCGATGACGGCGCCCAAATGCGCCCAGTGGGCGGTCATCGGGTGATCAGCAACTGCTGGACGTCGATGTAGCCGGTGGCGAAACCCGCTCGGCAGTAGCTCAAATAGAAGTGCCACATCCGGTCGAAGGTGGCGTCGAAACCCAGTGCCCGAGTGTCGGTCGCACCGAACGCCTCGTCCCACAGCCGCAAGGTCTCCGCGTAGTGTGCACCGAACTCCATCCGCTCGGTCAGCCGCATCGTGGTGTGTGTGCCGAGCACCTGCTCGATCAAGTCGATCGACGGAATGAAGCCACCGGGGAAGATGTACTTGTTGATCCAGGTGTAGGTGCCCAGCGTGGCCAACACTCGCTCGTGCGCCATCGTGATGGCTTGAATTCCGGCGCGGCCGCCGTCAGCCAACACTCGATCGATCGTCGCGAAGTACGACGGCAGGAACTCGTGGCCGACGGCCTCGATCATCTCCACCGAGAGCACCACGTCATAGGTTCCGGTCACATTGCGGTAGTCGAGCAGGTCGACGCTCACTCGATCAGCCACGGCGGCATCGGTGATTCGGCTCAGCGCCAGGCTCCGCTGCTCGCTGGACAACGTGATCGAGCGAACTGTTGCTCCCCGTTGGGCGGCGCGAATCGCGAGTTCGCCCCACCCCGTCCCGATTTCCAGGACCGTGGTGCCGATACCGACCCGGGTGATGTCGAGCAGGCGGTCGATCTT
>JBOFLH010000335.1:0-5484 GCA_051657765.1 Nocardioides sp.
ATCCCACCGCCACCGCCAACCTGAGCACGAACCGAGCCCCTCCCCGGTCGCCCCGAGGAGGGGCTCGTCTCTCCTAGTCTCAGTTTTAGTCTCAGTTGTTGCCCCGTGGGGCTCATACCGCGGGGCAACAACTGAGACCTCCTAGTCCATCTCCACGCGGGTCGCGAGAGGTGACGCCTACCGTGTGTCGCGCTGGCGGCTGTATGCACGGCCGCTCCGGGGAGACCCACAACTAGTGGCTGCGCCAGCGCGGTGAGGCGTTCAGGGCGCGGGTGGAGGTCGCCACGCTGGACCCCTTCCACGGGTACAAGAACGCCATCGATGACCAGCTCGCCGGCGCGGTGGCCGCCCTGAACGCGTTCCAGGTCGTCAAGCTCGGCACCGCGATGGTCGATGACACCCGCCGCTGGGTGCAGCAGGACACCACGGGCACCGCGGGCGGAAGAACGACCCGTTGTACCGGGTCCGCAACGTGGTGCGCGCCGGTGAGGAACGGCTCACCGACCGGCAGCCAGCTAGGCTCGAGACCGCGTTCACCGCCCGCGAGGAGCACATCGAGGTCGAGGTCGCCGACCGGTGCACCCAACAGCTGCGCTCCGCGTACCACCAGGACAGCCAAACTGCCGGCCGCGCGATCGCCCAAACCGTCCTGTCCAATTCGCAACCTGCTCAGTCCCCGAGGCCGCCCGACTCGGCAAGACGCTGCGGCAGTGGCAGGCCGCATTCCTCGGCTACTTCGACACCGCCGGCGCCACAACGGCGGCACCGAAGCCACCAACGGCCTCATCGAACTCCACCGCCGCATCGCCTGCGGCTTCCGCAACAGGGACAACTACCGGCTCCGCATGCTCCTCATTGGCGGCGGCCTAGACCCCTCACCCCACACTCAGCGGTGAAGAGCGCGAAAACCTTCGGGACACCCAGCGTGCAGTTGGACCGAGGGCGGTGATGACCGCGGGTCCGGGCGGCCGAAGGAGACGTCATGGTTTAAGTTTGGCGCGAGAAGGGTTCCCGGCCGCCGGCCTGGCTGGCCGAAGGGCCGCCGTTGCTTTTCGATGACGACGCGAGGACGAAATGCATACACTCACTAGCAAGCGCGTCAGCAAGTTTGCCCGCGATTTTGGCTTCGAAGGAAGTGAAGCCGACCACTTTGAGCGGTACGTAGTTGCAAACTACCTATTCTCCTATCTTAGAGACGATCCCGAGCTAATCGAGCGCTCCGTTCTTGGAGGCGGTAGCGACGAGGGCATCGACATCGCCGCTGTGGTGGTGAACGATCGGGTGGTCTTCGAACCCGAGGAAATCGATGAACTGATCGCCGACCAAACCGCCAATTCGGCGAGAGTGATCTTCATTCAGGCCAAGACGAGCGAATCTTATGACTCGAAGCTCATCGCCAAGTTTCTCCATGGGGTCGAGACTGTTACAAGTAATGCAATGAGGCCAGGCACTATCACGCTGCCGCCGCGCCTTGTCGACCTCTCAGCCCTCATTGATCGAATTGCGGAGAACGGCGACAAGTTCACAGATCAGCGAATCCCCTGCGACTTGTACTATGTCACGACAAGTTCGAACGACGGCCAAAGCGCCCGGGGCGAACTGCAGGTCACGCAAGCGCTGCAGCGAATTCGCGAGTTCGGCGTCTATACAGAGACCTTGAAGTTGAGGACGCATGGTCACGACGACCTGGCGGCCAAGCAGAAGGAGCGTCATGGCCCTCAGAACGTGCAGTTCAACTTTGAGAAGCGCCAAACGATCCCAGCCACAGATCGCGTTAGCGAGGCCTACATAGGTCTCGTCTCCGCGGGCGAGCTCTTGAAGTTGTTGACGGACGAGTCCGGTGAGATACGTCCAGGAATCTTCGATGATAACGTGCGCCTCGACCTCGGCGCTCATAACACTGTGAACAGACGGATCATGGCGACCTTGCAGTCTGCAGAAAGGGAACACTTCCCCGTTCTCAACAACGGGTTAACGATCATCGCAACCGAACTTCGAGGACTCGGCGATCGGTTCTTCATTTCGGGGTACCAGATCGTGAATGGGGGGCAAACCAGTCATCAACTGGTTCGTTGGTCGAGGATGGAAGACTGCGTGAAGCACCCGCAATCGATGTCGGACTTGTGGGTACCCGTAAAGATCGTTAGCTCGAAGGAGCCCAGCGTCCGGACGAGCGTCGCCATCGCCACCAATCTTCAATCGGCGATCGGAGCTACCGACATCCAAGCGAGCCTTCAGATTGCAAAGGACGTTGAGGAGTACTTCGCGCAGTCGGGTACTGATGGCCTCCGCTACGAGCGCCAGAACCGGGGCAAGGCGCTAGAGTTCGCTCGCACGCGCGTGGTCACGACGCCCGAGCTGAACCGGGCAGTCGCGGCAACTCTTTTCGGCGAGTCTTCCCGTGCCATTGCGTCACCGAAGGACCTCGAGGCCGAGGACGCGTTCGTTTGGGGCGACTTCCCCGTAGAGATGTACTACTACGCGGCCTGGATCATCTATCGCATCGATAGATATTTTGCCAGAACGCCTGACTCGACCACTCTAAAGGCTGCCAAGTATCATATTGCCATGATGGTTTCAGCGATCATTAATCCGGAGCTTGCGACGGCGTTCAAGGGTGGCGACGTTAGTGCCGTCAGCCAAAGGCTGGGGAAGCCAAGAAGGTTGAAGTTTCGGGTGTCAGAGCAAGCGTTATCTGGGTCACTCGAATCTGCGATCAGTATTGCTATCGAGCGTGCTGCGGAGGTGTTCCAAACTGTCCTCGCAGAGGGTCGGAGTCTCCGAAAGGACGACGTGCGAAGTAGGCGGAGCCAGGAGGCGCTCCTCGAGAAGGCAACAGGTGCCGCTGACCCTAGCGGTCGTACGGGCGACTCCTAGGGAACGCTTCCTGGCGCGTCAATCTGGGCTACTAGAGGATTCCCTTACGGCCGGAATCTGGCCAGACTCGGTCCAGGTGCTCGGCGGGACGCTCTCTATTGGGCTGCCCACCCGCTGCATCGGTGTGGCTCACCTTCGGTCTGCTGCCCGCCGGGCACCGTGACGAGGCGTGGCTCAAGAAGGGACTGCCCTGCTCGTAGTAGCACTGCCCACCTCGCCGACCACATCGGACGAGAACAGGCGGGAGCAAGAGCATGCAACAGGTCATCATCGGGGTCGATCCCCACAAGCTGTCAGCAACGATCGAAGTCGTCGATGATCATGAACGGCGCCTTGGCGAGGGCCGGTTCACCACCGACAGAGCCGGCTACACGGCGATGCGCACCTATGTGACGGCGTGGCCGCAGCGGACTTGGGCGGTCGAGGGCGCGAACGGAACCGGCCGACCGCTGGCGCAACGGCTCCTGGAATCTGGTGAGGACGTGCTCGACGTTCCCGCCAAGCTCGCCGCCCGGGTCCGGCTCTTCGACACCGGGCACAACCGCAAGACCGACGCCCACGACGCGCACTCCATCGCGATGGTCGCGGTGCGCACTCAGGGCCTACGGGTGCTGCACGTCGATGGTGAACTTGAGGCGCTGCGGATGCTGGTCGACCGTCGCGAGACGTTGACCCGGCGTCGGATCCAAACCGTCGACCGGTTGCAAGCCCTCCTGGCCGAGCTGCTCCCCGGGCAGGCGAAGAAGGACATCACCACAGGTCAGGCCAAGGCCATGCTCGCCACCGTGCGCCCGCGTGACCTCGCCGGCAAGACCCGCCGCCGGATCGCCGCTGAGGAGCTCGCCGAGCTCGTCGCGGTCGAGGCCAAGCAGAAGAAGGCCACCGCCGAGCTCAAAGCGATGGTCACCGCGCGCGGTTCACACCTGATGGAGTTGCACGGCGTCGGCCCGGTGGTCGCCGCCCGCATCCTGGCCGACGTCGGCGACGTCGCCCGCTTTGCTGACCGCAACCGGTTCGCGTCCTGGAACGGGACCGCACCCCTGGACGCCTCCTCCGGTGAGAACAACCGGCACCGGCTCTCCCGGGCCGGCAACCGCCGCGTCAACCACATGATCCACATCGCCGCGGTCACCCAGCTCCGCCTCGACACCGACGGCCGCGCCTCCTACCGGCGCAAGCGCGCCGAGGGCAAGAAACCTCTCGAGGCGATCCGCTGCCTCAAGCGCCGCATCTCCGACGCCATCTACCGCCAGCTGCTCGCCGACGCCATAGCCGTGGCTGCTTCAACCGAGAGCGAGAACGCGGGCCCGGGAGGGCACTGCGGGGCGTCTGATGTATCCAGCGCGGCCGGCTCGCACCCGCACACCGGCACTTCGGATCAGCCACTTCCCGGACCCGCACCCACGACGCTACCCGCGAACACGGATCTTGCGAACCCCCTCCCGGGGCCGGCTCCCCGCCCCACGCGTCGACGCGCCGGAGCCGTCAAGGTGCAGCGCCCCACCGGACGAACGACCTTGACGGCAACAAGCGCCGGCGCACACTCCAAGGAGCCGATCCCGGCCCCTTGACAACAGAAGGGAGCCGAAGTGGGGCGCCCGCAGTGGGTAAAGTGACCGGCTCTCTCGCCGCGCAGGTTTTGGTGGTTGACCAGTCGGGGGGCAATGCGCGTGCGCGGCCCCGTAACGCAGACGCTCCTCGGAGGTCTACGTCGGTGTGTCGTTTCGCCACAGCAGGCGGCCCAGCTTTTCGGCGACATCGTGGCGCACGGGGTCGACCATGTGGGCGTAGCGCGAGGCCATCGCCGTGTTCGACCAGCCCATGAGCCCCATCATGGATCGCTCGCTGACGCCGAGCATGTGCAGCACAGTGGCGGCGGTGTGCCGAGCGTCGTGCAGGCGGCCGTCGCGGACGCCGGCTTCGGCCAGGAGCTGCTTCCAGTGGGTCCAGTCGGTGCGCGGGTTGATTGCACGGCCGCGTTCGTCGGCGAACAGCCAGTCGCCCTCGTCCCAGAGTTGGCCGGCGGCGCGGCGCTCGGCATCCTGCTGCTCGCGATGCAGCATCAGCAAGGCGAGCAGTTCGTCAGGTAGTCCCAGGCGTCGCCGCCCGGCGCGGCTTTTGGTCGTGTCTGTGTCCGGACGGATGCCGACCCGCTGCGGGCAGTAGCCGGCGTGCTTCTTGCCGCAGGGTGACTCGCATCCGTGTTCGTAGCGAGGGCGCAACCGACTCCTGCTCGTCCGGAGCGTCCTCGTGGGCTCGTCGACGTCATCCCATTGCAGGCCGAGCACCTCGCCCTGCCGCAGGCCCAACACGAGCGCCAGCACCCAGCGAGCGGTGTTCCTGCGTTGCGAAGCCGCAGCGAAGAGTAGCTGCACCTCGTCGACGGTGTACGGCTCGACCTCCTCCTCGGCGAGGCGGGGCGCCCGAGCGACCTTCGCGGGGTTCTGCGGGAGCACCTCTCGACGCACGGCCTCATTGAGCGGCTCTTCCGACCTGAGCGTGGGGTGAGCACGGCGCGCCGGGGGGTGTAGGTCGGTCGGGACGGGGTCGAGGTCCCTGAGGATCGGAGGACTTCTACCTCGACCGATCTCAAGGACCTCGACGATG
>JBOFLH010000336.1:0-13549 GCA_051657765.1 Nocardioides sp.
CATCAGTCGGTTCATCACCGCGGTCCAGGTCCGCGCCGGGTAGGCGCCGCCGAAATATTCGGGCAGCCAGCCGTCAAGCTGGCCACCACCCTTGCCTCGGACGTACATCACGGCGGTAGCCATCTGCGGTGTGTAACCGACGAACCACGACGACTGCACCTCGTCCCGGTTGTTCGTGGCCGTGCCGGTCTTGCCCGCAGCGGGCCGAAGCAAGCCCTTAGCCGCCGTGCCCGAGCCGCTGGCCACCACCGCTTGCAGCGCGTACGAGGTGTCCGCCGCGACCTCCGGCGTGACTGCCTGTTTGGTGCTGACCTTGTGTCGATAGCTCCGCTCTCCGGAACGCTCGACCACTTTCTCGATTACGTGCACTTTGGCCGCCTGACCTTCGTTGGCGATGGTGGCATAGGCATTCGCCATGTTGATCGGACTCACCGTCGCGCTCCCCAGGCCTACGCTGATGACCGGCTCAAGACCGGGGGTCTCCCGCGGGATCCCGTACTTCGCTCCGGCGGCTGGTGGCAACCCCATCGCATTGGCGGTCTGAATGATCTTCTCCGGCCCCATTTCCATGCCGAGGGTCATGTCGACGAATGCGGTGTTCACCGAGTTCTCGGTCGCCTGGAGCATCGAGATCTTGTCGCCGTAGTCCTGATCGCCCTGATTGCCGATCTCGGTGGTCCCGTCCGGCAGAAGGTACGGCGAGTTTCCTTGAAAGGAGTCCTTCAGCGAGTAGCCGTCGCCTAGCGCGGTCGCCACCACGAAGGCCTTGAGTATCGACCCTCCAGCTCCGCCGGCCTCCGCCCAGTTGATCTCAGACTTCAAGAAGTCCTGACCGCCGTAGAAGCCACGCAGGGCACCGGTGCCCGGCTCGACGCTGGCGACGCCGATATGCAGGTTGCGCTGGAACCTCTTGCCCGGCTCACCCGCCGGCCGCTGCTCCGCCACACCCTCAGCGGCGGCGGCCATTGCCGCGGGGGTGAAGGTGGTGGTGATCCGCAGGCCGCCGCCGTCGATCTGTTGCTCGTCGTAGCCCAGCTGCAGAAGCTCGTCTCGGACCAAGCGCAGCATGTGACCCTTCTGCCCGCCGTACTGGCTCTCCGAACGAATCTTGGGGAAATTGGGCAACTTGCTCATGGCTTGATCGGCCCGGGCTTCGGCCAAGGTGCCCATGTCCACCATGCCGTTGAGCACGAAGTTGTAGCGCTCCTTCAAGGCCGCCTCGTTTTCAGCGCCGTTCGCGGGATCAAAACGGGTCGGGTTATTGATCACGCTGGCTAGCGCCGCGCACTGGCGAAGGTTGAGCTCCTTGGCTGGCAGGTCGAAGAAGGTCTGCGCGGCGGCCTCGATGCCGTACGCCCCACGCCCGAAGTAGATCGTGTTCAGGTAGCCTTCGAGAATCTGTTCCTTGCTCTTCTCGCGTTGTAACTTCAGCGACACGATTGCTTCTTTGAGTTTGCGGTCCAGCGTGCGCTCTTGCGTCAGATAGAGAATCTTGACGTATTGCTGGGTAATGGTGGAGGCGCCTTGCGTCGGGCCGCCTTGCGCGTTGTTGAACGCCGCGCGCAGGATCCCCTTGGGATCAATCCCCTTGTCGGTCCAGAAGCTGCGGTTCTCAGCCGCCACCACTGCGTCTTTCATCAGCTGGGGCATCTCATCGAAGCTGATGGACTCTCGGTTCTGCTTGGCGAACTGGCCGAGCTCGGTCTTGCCATCGGCGTAGTAGATCTTGGTGGTCTGGGTCTCGAAGTCCGCATTGGCGCTCGGAATGTCAGTCTTCTGGTAGAGGTAGGCGAAAGCGCCGACGCCAGTGATGCTGCCGAGGAGCCCAACGATCAGTATGCACACCAGGACACGCTTGATAATCCGCCGACGGCGGCTCACTGGCTTCTGATCCACTTGCGCGCCGGTGGGTTGGCTCGCTGATGTCCGACCCCCCCGGGCCCGAGCAGACTTTGGTGTGGATCTGGTGTCTGACCTACTCATCACAGTCGAGACTACGGGTCTAGCCGGACTCGGCCCAAGTCCAGCCGGTCGGGCGCGCCTGGAACGCACACCATCACGATATCGACGCCGCAGGGTCTCGACCAGGGTTGGCCTAGTCCGACTTTGCTCCCACCCACTCCGACCACGGTCCCCAAACGTAGTAGCAGGAGCCGGGAACGCAGTAGTAGCTACCCACGCGCAGGCGCGTCTGGTTGCCGGACAAGATCGACAATGGTGAACTGTCGAACCGACAAAGATCACTGTGCATCTTCTGCTCGGCCACCTGGTTTATGCCGCCGGTCGACAATCGCACCCCCACTTGAACCTGGATCGCGGGCAATCCGCAGTTGGGAAGTGTGGGATCGCGATAGGTCGCCCAGACCTTGCCGCAGGTTGGGGAGTGGCGCAACTGCGCAACTCCGGTCCAGCCGTTCGGGCGCTGCCGTTCGACCAGCGACGTGCTGGAGTCGGCGCACGCCGAGGTGGCCGACTCGTCTTCGCTCGGCTTCGGATCACTCAACGAGCTATTGGGGGTCGCCAGGCGTTTCCGGTTGGGACTCCGCTTCCGGGATGGCTGTTTGGGCGACGGAGACACCCAGGAGACCGAGCCGGACGCGGACCGGGCGCTCCGCGCGACCGAGTCAGCGCCGACCCGACTCATGACCGCGGCCCACGTGCGAGCCGCATGCCGGACACCGGTTGCTCGGGGAAACCAGTCGCGCATCGACTCGTCACCGTCGCCGCGGACATACATCACCGCCGTGGAGAGTCGAGGTGTATAGCCGACGAACCAAGCAGAGGACAGTTCGCCGGCCAGGTTGGTGGCGGTACCGGCCGTGCCGCTAGCTGACCACAGGTCCCTCGAGACGAAGCCAGTCAAGGAGCCGATCAGGGCGCCACCCCGGCTATCACTATCAAACAGGCGATTCTTGAGCACCCCGGCCAAGGCACCGGAGAGTTCGGTGGCCACCCGCTGATCGAGGACCCGGGGCGCCGGCACCCGATAGCGATAGGAATCCGCGCCGGTAGCGGAGGTAACCCGGTCAATCACATGCACCCGAGCCGCCACGCCACCGTTTGCCAGCGTCGCGTAGGCGCCGGCCAGATTGATCGGGCTGACCGTCGCCGAGCCGAGGGCGACCGACGGGCTGGCTACCAGTCCCGGCGAACTCCGGGGGATACCGTATGCCGAACCCCGGGCGCTCGGGATCCCCAGCTCCGTAACCGTCTCAACAACCGACGCCGGTCCTCGTTTCAGGCGCAACGTAAGGTCAACAAAACCGGTGTTCACCGATTCGTTCAAGGCATCGAGAACCGCCAGCGGCTCTGGGTAAGACCGGCCGCCGGCATTCTCGATCTGACGTATCCCGTCCGGCAACGGGTAAGGCGACCTGCCGTCAACGACATCGGCAAGCGAGTACCCCTGCTTGAGCGCCGCGGCAACCGCGAACGGCTGCAACGTGGAGCCTGCGCTGCCGCCCACGGTCGCCCAGTTGATTTCCGATTGCAGAAACCCGTGTCCGCCGTAGAACCCACGCAGCGCCCCAGTTCGCGGATCGACGCTGGCCACCGCGACGTGCAGATTGGGCCCGAGCCCCTTGGGTCGCTCGGCGGCCGCTCCGTCCGCCGCCGCGGTCATCGCTGCGGGAGTCAACGTGGTCGTGATTCGCAGACCCCCGCCGTCGATGTCTTCGTCAGAATAGCCGAGCCGCGCCAACTCATCCCGGACCAGCCGCAACACGTGGCCCTTCTGCCCGCCGTACTGGCTGACTGAGCGCACCTGTGGGAATCTCGGCAACGCACGTTGGGCGTGCCTGGCTTCAGCGCCGGAGATCACCGAGATTGCCGCCATGCTTTCCAGGACGTAGTCGAAGCGACTCTTCAGTCGAGCCCTATTGTCAGCGCCGTTGTCCGGATCGAGGCCGGACGGATTGTTGACTAGACTGGCCAGGACCGCGCACTGGCGCAGGGTGAGGCCCCCCGCCGGGCGCTTGAAGTAGGTCTGCGCGGCTGCCTCGATGCCATAGGCGCCACGCCCGAAGTAGACGGTGTTGAGATAGCCCTCGAGGATGTCCTCCTTGGACTTCTCGCGGCGCAGTTTGAGCGAGACAAAGGCCTCCTTGGCCTTTCGGCGGACCGTCCGCTCCTGGGTGAGGTACAGCAACTTGACGTACTGCTGGGTGATGGTGGACGCACCCTGGGTGGGGCCGCCGGTCACGTTGTTGACGGCTGCTCGGGCAACTCCCCGGGGATCAATACCGCGATCACTCCAGAAGGTCCGATTTTCCGCGGCGACCACAGCGTCCTTGATGGCTTGTGGCATCTCTGCATACGGGATCGACTCGCGATTCTGGGTAGCGAACCTGCCGAGCTCGGTCACCCCGTCCGCATAGAAGATGCGGGTTGTCTGACTCTGGTAGTCGCGATTCGGGTCCGGGATGGTGGTGCGCTGGTAGATGTAGACAAACGAGGTGCTGGCGACAAAGACACCGCACAGGCCCAGCACAAGGGTCCACATCGTCAGCCGTCGCCAGCCGAAGCGCCTCGCGGCTCGACGGCCGATGCGGGGTGCGATCCCACGCCGCAAGCGGGTATTCAGGTGGCCGCGGCCACTCGGTATGAACCGCGGCCCACGGGGCGGTCGACCAGGGGTTCGCACCACGACGCCGGGATGCGGGGTCGACGCCGCCTCGCCCCGCCACCCTGGTCGCATAAGTACATGACGGAGTAAACGGCGTGTTTGGTTGCCTCCTGGCCACAAACTCGTCGAGATCGACCATGCCTGGAGGCTGGCCTGGAGACTGGCCTGGAGTCAGGTCACGCCGCGGTCGGTGCCGCGGACGTCGACCATCGATCCGTTTGGTCGTTGTCAGATATATCGCTACGATAGGTCGGTGGCACGACGGGGAGACACTATCGAGTTGGCAATCTTGGGATTGCTGCACGAGTCACCCATGCATGGCTATGAGCTGCGCAAACGCCTCAACCTGATGTTGGGTTGGGGCCGGGTGTTGTCCTACGGCTCCCTCTATCCCGCGCTGAAGAAGATGCTGCGGGAGTCGTGGATCGAGGAGACAACCCCGGACCTGCCGCCGGTCACCTTGCGCCCACGTATCGTCTACCAAGCCACCGCGACCGGACACGCGGAGTTCGAGCGGCTGATGGGCGAGGTAGGTCCGGCAACCTGGGAAGATGACAACTTCGGCATTCGGTTCGCCTTTTTTAGTCGAGCCAAGGCCGAGACCCGGTTGCGGGTCCTTGAAGGACGCCGGACTCGCTTGCAGGAAAGATTGGACCGAGTTCAGGACCAACTCGCGCTTACCCAGGCCGAGATGGACCAGTATGCCGCCGAGTTGTCGCGCCACGGGGTCGAATCCGTGGAACGCGAAGTCCGTTGGCTCAGCGACCTGATCAACGCGGAACGAAAGACCCCTCCCCCAACCGGAGCAGGCTCCGGGGCACCAGCACCGCCCAACTAGCTGAAGCAGCTAGCAATCACAGAATCAGAAGGAGACCTCAAGTGGGTTCATATGGACCAAATCCGATTCGGGTGGCCATCGTTGGCGTTGGAAATTGCGCAACGTCGCTGATCCAAGGAGTGGAGTACTACCGCGACGCAGATCCGGCGGGAAACGTGCCCGGTTTGATGCACGTGATGTTCGGGGAGTACCACATCAGCGACATCGAGTTCGTGGCGGCGTTCGACGTCGATGCCAAGAAGGTGGGTTTCGACCTCTCCGAAGCGACTCAGGCTTCCGAAAACAACACGATCAAAATCTGTGACGTGCCACCAACCGGCGTCATCGTCCAACGCGGACCGACCCTCGACGGCTTGGGCAAGTTCTATCTCGAGACGATTGAGCAGTCCGACGCCGAGCCGGTCGATGTGGTGGCCGCACTGCGCGAGGCCGAGGTCGACGTGCTGATCTCCTACCTGCCGGTCGGCTCAGAGGAGGCCGACAAGTTCTACGCGCAGTGCGCGATCGACGCCGGCGTCGCCTTCGTCAACGCACTGCCGGTCTTCATTGCGTCCGATCCGGAATGGGCCGCGAAGTTCGAGCGAGCGGGCGTCCCGATCGTCGGCGACGACATCAAATCCCAGGTGGGTGCCACGATAACGCACCGGGTGATGGCCAAGCTGTTCGAGGACCGTGGCGTTGTTCTTGACCGCACCTACCAGCTCAACGTGGGCGGCAACATGGACTTCAAGAACATGTTGGAACGCGACCGCCTGGAGTCGAAGAAGATCTCGAAGACCCAAGCGGTGACCTCTAACATCGGTCACGATCTGGGCGCTCGCAACGTGCATATCGGGCCGTCGGACTACGTTCAGTGGCTCGATGACCGAAAGTGGGCCTATGTCCGTCTCGAAGGCCGAGCCTTTGGCGACGTGCCGCTGAGTCTGGAGTACAAACTTGAGGTCTGGGACTCACCCAACTCGGCGGGCATCATTATCGACGCGCTCCGGGCAGCCAAGATCGCCAAGGACCGTGGTATCGGTGGCCCGATTATCTCCGCATCGTCCTACTTGATGAAGTCGCCGCCAGTGCAGCTCCCCGACGACGAAGGTCGCCGGCGGGTGGAAGCCTTCATCCGCGGCGAGGAGTGACGGCCGCCCGATACATCGACAGAGCGCCCGGCTCGAGCTACCAAGCACGGGCACCGGTGGAGACTCGTCGGAGAGAGTAGCGGTCGCCGACACGTCATAAGTTCCCGATCCGACAACGTGATGATGTTGTGGACGTCAGACTTATGACGTGCCGAGACCCTCACACTTGGCAGGCCTAGCTCAACAGGGAGCCCAGCATTCCGCCGCCACCTCCACCGGCGTCGGCAGGCTGCTGCCACTCGGCCGCTTGCACGACGACGAACCCCGGACCGTGGAAGGCATACTGGAACGCCTCACCGGAGCCACCCCGCAACATCGACGACATGTTCATGCTGTTCACCACCTGAGGCACCAGATTCGCCGACCAAGCAACCGCGGCCTGCACGTCGACGTACGTCGGCTGCTGTGAGCAGTCCAGCACAACTGGTTTGCCGACCGCGCACAAAGCAAGGGTGCCAGTGCCCGACACGGTGGTGTTGAACAAACCACCAGCCATAATTCCGGCACCTTTGACTCGGTTGATATCCCAACTCAGTGTGGCCTCGAACGCGAGCAGGTTGCGGCCGTTCACCGAGATGCCGTCGCCGGTCAAGCTCATCAGGTAGACATAGCCAGCATCGTTGGCGAAGAAGACCTCACCTTGTCCGGACACGCGCATCAGCGGAAGGTCCTCGGACGTGGCGAGCTTCTTCACCAGTTTCCCGAGACCACCGGCCTTCTCATGATGAAACTGGATCTGCCCCTGATAGGCGACCATGGCCCCTTTGAGGGCTAGCACATCGGGGCCAAAACCAACCCGAAGCATCTGAGAGTTCTGGAGGCCGAAGCGCTGCTCGTGAGTGACCTCGAGATTGGACTGATCGAAAAGTTCACTGTGCATGACTCAGACCCTATGGCGCTCTCCCAGTCGATGGGTGATATCGATCCACAAGGTCCCTCAGCTATCGCGAGCCGGGCGGCGATCCAGCGCGCCGTTCGCGATCCAGCGCCGGGATCTCCCTGCCGTCTCAGTCGGCAACCGGTGACGCCTCACCAGGACTTGGTGACGGCCTCGGCCGGCTTAGCGAGCGGCCCACCAGGTGATGAGGGCGCTGGTGGCGTCCGCGGTTGACATCGGGCCGTTCTCCATCCGGAGCTCGAGCAAGAACTTGTAGGCCGCGCCGACGTCACGGCCCGGTCCGATGCCTAGTATCTCCATGATTTGGGAGCCGTCCAGGTCGGGCCGGATGGCGGCCAACTCCTCCTCCTGAGACAGCCGTGCGATTCGGGCCTCCAGATCGTCATAAGTACGCCGCAGTCGGGCCGCCTTGCGAGCGTTGCGGGTAGTGCAGTCAGCTCGGGTCAGAATATGCAGGCGGGCCAGATCCGCGCCGGCGTCACGGACGTAGCGCCGAACCGCGGAGTCGGTCCACTCCCCAGAGCCATAGCCATGGAACCGCAGATGCAGCTCCACCAGACGAGACACCTGCTCGGTCTGGTCCTTCGAGAAACGCAACGCTTGCATCCGTTTGCGGGTCAGCTTGGCGCCAACCACGTCATGATGGTGAAACGTCACGGTGCCGTCCCCGAGGAACTTCCGCGTCTTCGGCTTGCCCACGTCATGCATCAGGGCCGCGAAACGAGACACAAAGTCCGGACCACCACCCGGCAATCGATACTCCAGTTCGATGGACTGTTCCAGCACCGTGAGGGTGTGTTCGTACACGTCCTTGTGTCGATGGTGCTCGTCGCGCTCTAGCGCCAGCGCGGGCAGCTCCGGCAACACCCGGGCAGCCAGCCCGGTCTCGACCAGCACCGCCAGCCCGATCCTCGGATAGGGCGCGCACACCGTCTTGACCACCTCGTCGCGGACCCGTTCGGGCGAAATGATGGCGATCCGATCGGCCATCTCGGTCATCGCCGTGAGCACCGGCCGATCGATAGTGAAACCCAACTGGGCGGCGAACCGGGCGGCCCGCATCATCCGCAGTGGATCATCGGAGAACGAGTCCTCCGGACGACCCGGGGTTCGCAACAGCCGGTGGGCCAGGTCGTTGATCCCACCGAACGGATCGTCCACGTGTCGGTCGGCAACCCCGATCGCCATCGCATTCACCGTGAAGTCTCGGCGCGCCAAGTCACCCGTCAACGAGTCACCGAAGCGCACGGTCGGGTTGCGAGTGTCGGCGTCGTACTTCTCCGACCGATAGGTGGTGATCTCGATCTGCCAGTTGCCCTTGCGGGCGCCAATGGTGCCGAAGTCTCGGCCGACGTCCCACATCGCGTCGGCCCAGCCAGCGAGCAACCGCTCGGTCACCTCCGGGATGGCCGAGGTCGTCAGGTCGAGGTCATTGTGCAGACGGCCCAGCATCGCGTCACGGACCGGTCCACCGACCAAGGACAACTCCTCGCCTGCGCCCGAGAAGCGGTCGGACAATTCGGTCAGTATCGGCGCCATGGCGTCGAGTGCGGCCACCATGCGTCGCTGAGCATCCGCCATATTGAACGGCACCAACTCGTGAGGCGGTTCCAGCTGAGGCACAAGCAGAGACTGTATCCGGTCGGCGATCAATGCTGAGCGACGGATTCAAGATGGATAGAGTCAACGCCGTGGTTGATCGCAGGTTCCTCCGTGGGTCCGCGAAACGACGCACTCGCCACTTCGCGCCAGCCCTGCAAGCGGCGGCGCTGGTCTCGCTCATCAGCGCACTCCACGCCGGGCCGGCATTGCCGGCCGCAGTTGCTCGTGCGGAGGGTCCGTTCGCCCACTCCCTCGCGCCCCCTGCTGCCACCGAACCGCTCAGCCTCACCATCGACCGACTGAGCCCGGCGGTCATTCCTCGGCAGGGCCCGATTCGGGTCGCCGGAACGATCACCAACAACAGCACCGATCAGTGGGACAACATCAAGCTCTATTCCCTGACCTCGCCCGGTCCGCTGACCACCACCGAGGAATTGTCCGCCGCTGTGGCCAGCGATCCGGCACAGCCGGTCGGCAACCGCATCACCGACCTCGGACCAGCTGAGGTGATCGACACCCTCGGCCCGGGAGAGTCCTCCTCGTACTCGATGCGGATCCCTCGGCGCATCATCGAGATCAGCGGCGAACCGGGCGTGTATTGGTTCGGAGTGCAGGCATTGGGCGAGGTCGATGCGGTACGCGACACCCTCGCCGACGGCCGGGCCCGGACCTTCCTGCCATACGTTCCGCCCGCCCGGCAACGGGCAGATAGCCAAACTCCGATCGGCCGGCGCACTCCCGACGCGGTACGGGCCACGATCATCCTGCCGCTGCGCCAGGATGTCACCAGGCAACCCGACGGGCGAATAGACCAGGTCACCGGTTGGACGGACACGATGAGCGCCGGCGGTCGGTTGCATCGCCTGGTTGGCTTTGGCACGGCGGCCCCAGCGAACCCGGGCGGGCGAGCGGGCGTGACCTGGCTGATCGACCCAGCGGTCGCAGACGCGAGCGCCGCCATCGCGGCCGGGAACCTACCCTTCGACTTCACCGCGGGGTCGGCGGTTCGCCCGGAGAAGCCCGGTGGTTCGACCACGCCCACCCCGGACGGCGAAGCCAGCGAGCAGCCGGACTTCTCAGCCGGTGCATCGCCGACACCAACCACCGAACCCGATCCGAACGCCCCGCCACCTCCCGAGCCCGGCGCTTCGGACGAGCAGACCGCGGTCGCGGCGACCTGGCTCGACAGCCTGACCGAGGCACTGGGCGAAGCCGGCAAAGAAGGCGTGTTGTCACTCCCGTACGGCGACCTGGACGTCGCTGCGGCCGCCGTCAGCGATCCCGAACTGATCAGCAACGCCCGGGACCGCGGCAAGGCCGCGTTGGACCGCCTCGGCATTGCCGCGGAACCGGCGATCGCACCGCCCGGCGGGGGTCTGCCTCCGGAGGCGTACCCGGAACTCGGGCTCGGCGAGACGATCTTGGTGACCGCGCGAAATTTCGCGCGGTCGGCGCCCGAGCGGGCGAGTGTAGACGGCAGGATCCTCACCAACACGACGTACGCCGCCAGCGGGCCCGGACCCAACGATCCGCGCTCCGCCGTCGCGTTGCGGCAGATGATCCTGAGCAAAGCCGCCCTGCGATTGCTGCAAGACGAACCGGCGGCGCGTTCGCTCGTGGTCCAGTTCCCGCAGTCCTGGGAACCACCGGCATCACCGGGTGAGGCAGCTGAGTTCTTCGCCGGCTTCGACGACCTGGACTGGTTCGAGCTCGTCCCGCTGCAGGACGTGACCACCACGACCCCGAGCCTGATCAAGCCCGGTGACCTTACCTACCGTCCGGCTCAACGCCGACGAGAGCTTCCGCTAGGAACGATCGGGGCGGCTCAGGCCATGGCCGCTGCTGGCCAGACCTTGGGGGTGACCCTGACCCGCAACGATCTGGTGTCCGATCAGGTGCTCGACGCAGCACTGACCGCGACCTCCTACTCAGATCGCTGGTCTCGACGCTCGGCGCGCACCAGCGCCGATCGCAGCCGGCAGTGGATCGAGCGACAGTTGGCGAAAGTCACCATCTCCACACCGCCGTCGCTGACTCTCTCCGGCGGTAACGGTCTCTTGCCCGCCACGGTCAGCAACGGATTGGACTATCCGGTCACGGTGCGCATCACCAGTCAAGGGACCGAGCCGGTGCGGGTGACCGGCGTACGCCGGATGCGGCTCGCTCCGAACGAACGAGTGGCCGTCAAGCTGCCCATCACGGTGCGGACCCTAGGCGTCAACACCGTCCGACTCGTGGTCACCGATGTGAACGACGTACCGCTCGGTGGTTCGGCAACACTGCCGGTTCGATCAGCTGACGTGGGCCAGGTCGGGTGGCTGATCATCGGGGCCGGCGTGGGATTGCTGATTGTTGCGCTCGGACTGCGGTTGCTGCGTCGGGTCCGCCTCGACCGAGCCAGGACACACCCGGGGGTCGACCAAGAGGAGGGCGCGCCTTGACCGGCGGCACATCGCGAAGCATTGGCTCCGCCAGCGCGGTGATGGCGCTGGGCACCACCTTCTCCCGTCTCAGCGGCTCGTTGCGCGCCGCGTTGCTGGCCGCGGCGCTCGGCTCATTCCTCCATGCGGATCTGTTCAACGTCGCGAACACCATCCCCAACATGCTCTACATTCTGCTGGCTGGCGGCGTCTTCAACGCCGTGTTGGTACCCCAACTGGTCCGGACCATGAAACACGACGCGGATGGTGGCCTGGCGTACGCCAATCGCGTGATCACCTTCGCTGCGATGTTCCTCGGGGTGGTCACCATCGGCCTGATAGTCGCCGCCCCCTGGGTGATGCGGATCTTCTTGAACGCCGAGCTGTACGAACCCGAAATGGCCGCGCAACGCGCGTCGGCGGTGAACTTCGCACGCCTGTGCCTGCCCCAGGTGTTCTTCTACGGCATGTTCGTGCTGGTCGGGCAGATCCTCAACGCCCGCGGACGCTTCGGGCCCATGATGTGGGCGCCGATTGCCAATAACGCTATCGCCATCACCGTGCTCGTCATCTATCTGATGCTGCACGGCTCCGCTACCGGAGCCGAACTATGCGGCGGTTTCTCAACCGACCAGGAGCTGTTGCTCGGTCTTGGCGCGACCGCCGGGATCGTGGCCCAGTTCGCCATCCTTGTTCCCTACCTTCGGGCGGCCGGCTTCGTGTTCCGACCCCGTTTCGACTTCCGACACGTCGGGCTGGGCCACACCTTCACCCTGGGCCTATGGACCGTGCTGTTCGTCGTCGTTAACCAGGTTGCCTATACCGTGGTGGTCAATCTGGCCTCTGGCGGCACCGCTGGAGGTTGTGGGGCGACCTCGGGGACCGGTTACACCATCTACGCCTATACCTTCTTGCTGGCGATGGTGCCGCATTCGATCGTCACGGTCTCCCTAGCCACCGCAGTGTTGCCCACACTCTCCCGGCTGGCGGCAGACGACAGCCGAGCGGATCTGGCCAGGACGCTCGCCGAGGTCCTGCGAACCGCGTTGGTGATCATCGTGCCGTTTGCTTGCCTGCTGGTCGTGATCGGTCCGCGAGTGGCCGATGTTGCCTGGGGGTACGGAGCGGCGGCTGACCAGGTTGACCTCTACGTCCCGTCGCTGACCCTGTTCGGCATCGGACTGGTGTTCTTCACGGTTCACTATCTGGTGTTGCGCGGCTTCTACGCAATGGAGCTCAACCGCACGGTGTTCTTGATCCAGTGTGCGGTCGCTGCCACCAACATCGTCGCCGCGACCGTGTTGGTCGGCCACGTGGAGCCCGAATACACCGCGCCGGCCTTAGTGGTGGCCTACGCCACCTCCTACGCGGTGGGAGCCGTGGTGTCCTACACGGTGCTGCGTCGGCGACTGGGCGGCCTGGAGACCGCTGGTCTCATCAGGTTTCTCGGGAAGGTCGGCATCGCGGCACTGGCCGCGACAATCGTCGGCTACCTCGCGCGTCGAGCGCTCGAGTTTTGGCTGCCCGCGGCAGCTCAACACCGCCTGCTTGACCAGCTGACCTCCGTGGCCGTGGTGGCCCTGGTCATGGCGGCTGCTGCGGCAACTTTCATCGGGGTGGCGCGCCTGCTGCGGATCACCGAGGTCGGCAACCTGCTCGCCGCTACCATAAGGCGGAAATCGAATGTTCGGAGTGAGCCAGCCGAACGCCACGGAGGCGAGGGGAGCACGTGACCGCGGCGATGGAGCCATCCCGAGGACCGGGTGATCTGCTTGCCAACCGCTACCGCCTAGGCGACTTGCTGCACGAGAGCCACGGCGGACGTTATCTGCGCGCTCGAGACCTGGTGCTGTCGCGGGACGTCGCGGTGCATGTCATCGCCGTCGGGGATCCGCGTGCCGATGCCCTGCTGGCGGCCGCTCGTCGCTCGGCCGGGTTGACCGATCGGCGGATACTCAGGGTGCTCGACGCCGACTTGTGGAATGAGGTCTGCTACGTCGTTACCGAATGGGCCGACGGAACCTCACTCGACGTGTT
>JBOFLH010000337.1:0-3635 GCA_051657765.1 Nocardioides sp.
TGATCCCAAACCAAAAAACAAACCCCAGCAAAAACTGGAATCATCAAAAACCACCACCAAAACCAAAAAACAGTCCTGACAGGGCACAACAAATTAACTCATCGACTATCACACACTGTTGAGTTCTCAAACACCACGCGCGCACCTCGTTCTGACTGCTAAGTCAGCTAAGGGGCAACCTGAGAAACACTACCGGACGCCTCCGATCGGGTCAACTTGAGCTCGACCCCACGTGTTGACCGAGCTTCGCCACCCCCGCACCGCGGCGGCGACCTCCTCGAGCTGATCACGCACTCTCACCAGCGCGGTACCGCCGCGACCGGTGCGGGCTGCCAACGAACCCGCGACGCTGAGCACCTCGCGCACCCGCGGGTTCAATGCCGGCGAGAGCTCTGTCAGCTCGGCGTCGCTGAGCTCATGCAGCTCGATACCCCTCTGCTCGCAGGACCGTACGCACGCACCGGCCACCTCGTGAGCAACCTTGAAAGCGACGCCCTCCCGAACCAGCCACTCGGCCAGATCGGTCGCCAGCGAAAAGCCCTGCGGCGCCAGCTCGGCCATCCGGGCAACGTTGAACCGAAGCGTGCCGATCATCCCGGCCATCGCCGGCAACAGCACAGTCAGGCTGTCGACCGAGTCGAAGAGCGGTTCCTTGTCTTCCTGCAGGTCGCGATTGTAGGCAAGTGGCAGCCCCTTCAGCGTGGCCAGCAGACCCGTCATGTTCCCGATGAGCCGACCGGACTTGCCTCGGGCCAGCTCGGCGACGTCCGGGTTCTTCTTCTGCGGCATGATGCTCGAGCCCGTAGCCCACGCGTCCGCCAAGGTGACAAAGTCGAACTCCTTGGTCGACCACACAATGACTTCCTCGGCGAGGCGGCTCAGATTGATGCCGATCATCGCCGAGATGAAGGCAAATTCGGCGGCGAAGTCACGGGCCGCTGTGGCGTCAATCGAATTCGCGCAACTCGACGCAAAACCCAACTCCCGGGCAACCAGCTCGGGATCCAATCCCAGACTTGAGCCGGCCAGGGCCCCCGAACCGTACGGCGACTCGGCAGCCACCCGAGCGTCCCAATCGTGCAGGCGGGACACATCGCGCAGCAGGGGCCACACATGAGCCAACAGGTGATGCGCCAACAAGACTGGTTGCGCGTGCTGGAGGTGGGTGCGTCCCGGCATCGGATGCACCAGATGACGCTCGGCTTGGTCCACCAGCGCCTCGGCCAGGTCCAGGACACCGGTCCCGATCAGCCGCGCCTGGTCGCGCAGGAACATCTTGAGCAAGGTGGCGATCTGATCGTTCCGTGA
This sequence comes from Nocardioides sp., assembly GCA_051657765.1. Lineage (GTDB taxonomy): Bacteria > Actinomycetota > Actinomycetes > Propionibacteriales > Nocardioidaceae > Nocardioides. The sequence goes on from JBOFLH010000337.1 coordinate 1,309, forward strand.
GCGGCCCGCTCGTAACCGGCCACCGATGTCCGCGCCGACCTCCTCGACCAGGAGCCGCTCGAGAGCGCCATGTACATCCTCGTCCTGCGCGTCCGGCCGCAATCCACCCGCGGCGTACTTCGCCGCCAGGACCGATAGCCCGCGAAGGAGTTCGCTATGCGCCTGGTCGGTCAGCAGACCCGCCGCGCGTAGCGCGTTGGCGTGCGCGCGCGAGCCAGCTAGGTCATACGGTGCCAGTCGCCAGTCGAAGTGTGTCGATCGAGATAGCTCAGCCATCGCCGCGCTCGGACCGTCGGCAAATCGTCCGCCCCAGAGGGTGCCATCGCTAGTGCCAGAGGTTTCCACGGTCTGCCTTTCAGTGAGATGATGCGCGCGGCGCGGCACCGGCCAGCTCGAGAAGCCGGTGCGCGAGGTCCGGGCCGCAGGAGACGTCGCGGGCGACAACGAGCACCGTGTCGTCCCCGGCGATCGTGCCCAGAACCTCCGCCAGCCCGGCTTTGTCCACCGCCGAGGCCAAGAATTGAGCGGCGCCGGGCGGGGTGCGCAACACGACCAGATTGGCACTGGCTTCGGCACTCAACAGGAGTTCCGCGCTGATCCTGGACAACCGGGTCGCCGAGCCCGGCGTCTCACCGACTGTCGGCGCCCGATCTCCGCCTTCGCTGGGCACGGCATACACCAATCCACCGTGCCGTGAGCGAACCTTGACTGCATCCAGCTCCACCAGATCCCGCGACAGCGTGGCCTGAGTCACGCTCATCCCCCGCTCGGCCAACAGATCCGCTAACTCCCCTTGGGATCGGATTCGGTGGTGCGTTACGAGGTCGATGATCTGTTGATGTCGAGCTGCCTTCGTCAACGGAATCGGCACGCCGTCGGTCATCGCTCAGCCTCCGAGCGAACTGCTTGGGTCAACAACCAGGACATGATCGCCTTCTGCGCGTGACGACGGTTCTCCGCCTCGTCCCAGACCACACTCTGCGGGCCATCCAGGACGTCTGCGGCGATCTCCTTGCCTCGATGGGCCGGCAGGCAATGCAACACAATGGCGTCCGAAGCTGCGGCAGCGAGCAGGTCTCGATCGACATGGTAGTCGGCAAACGCGGCCCGACGGGCACGTGACTCAATCTCCTTGCCCATGGATACCCAGGTGTCGGTGACCACGACGTCGGCATTCGTGACCGCCACCGCCGGATCTGCCTCCAGGGTCACCGAACCCCCAGTGTCCTCCGCGATCTGGCCGGCTCGGGCAACGTACTCAGCTGCTGGCTCGAAACCGGACGGTGCGGCGACCCGGACATGCATCCCAGCCGTCGCCCCGGCCAGCACCCACGAGTTCCCCATATTGCACGCGCCATCGCCCACGAAGGTCACCGTGCGTCCGGCCAAGTCGCCTTTGTGCTCGATGACGGTCAGCAGATCAGCCAGTAGCTGGCAGGGATGAAAATCGTCAGTGAGCGCGTTGATGACCGGCACGCCGGCATATGCGGCCATCTCGTCCAACCAGGCCTGACGAAAGGTCCGCCACACAATCAACGTCGCCTGCCGACCCAGCACTCGGGCGATATCCGCCACCGATTCCCGGACGCCTATGCCGGCCAGTGACCCCTCGACCATCATCGGGTGTCCGCCCAGTTCGGCGATGCCGGCGGCGAAGGACACCTGCGTGCGCACCGTCGGCTTGTCGTAGATCGTGGCCACGGTCTGCGGTCCGGCGAGCGGCTTCGCGGCGTACGGCGCGGCCTTGAGCCGCGCGGCCAGCGCCAGCACCTCGGCTTGTTCGGTGGGCCTGAGGTCGTCGTCACGCAGGAAGTGCCGCAGCGTGGTCATCACTGGTCTCCCGCGCTGGCTGTGGCCACGATCATCGGCCACGCCTCGGCGAACAGGGCGATGTCGTCCTCGCGCACCGTCAGCGGCGGAGCGAGACGGATCGTGGACGGACCCGTGTTGTTGATCAGAAACCCCGCGTCTTGGGCCAGCGCCACAGCGGTGGCAGCAACCGGCTCGGCGAGGTCGATGCCGAGGAACGACCCGGCGGCTCGCAGCGATTGAACGCCGGCAACCCGGGCCGCCGCCTGGAGCGTGCCGCCTAGCGCACTGGACCGAGCCAGTAGGTCTTCGGACTCGATGGTCGAGATGACCGCCAAGGCGCCGGCACAGGCGATCGGATTACCGCCGAAGGTGCTGCCGTGCTGCCCTGGGTCCATCAGGTCGGCGCTGTCGCCGAGGGCGATACACGCGCCGATCGGGATACCACCCCCCAGGCCCTTCGCCATCGTCACCAGGTCGGGGCGATCCAATCGATCACACACCAGCGGATTCAGATG
>JBOFLH010000338.1:0-3709 GCA_051657765.1 Nocardioides sp.
CCGCTCTCCCGCTGCTGGGCGACCCGGACGACATCGTCGCGGAACTCCTTCGGATACGGCTTGGGCATGGTGCACATCCTCTCCCGCAGCACCTCACGGCACCACAGACTCGGTGTCACCTATCCATGCAGCAGTCCCCCCGGAGCCCGTCACCGTTGTAGGTGTACGTACTGGCAGTGGTGGTGGTGCCGTTCGCGCCACCGGGTGCGGTGTAGAACCCGGTGACATCAGCGAGAACATGCACACTCCCCGTCGAGTTATAGACCTTGATCGCGCCACCCGGGGAGACCTTGACGATCGCAGCGTTCGCGACCGTCTCACCGGCAGCGAAGTTGAGGTTCGACACCCCGGGCCTGGTGGTGCCGTCCGGGTGAGCGGTGAGGAAACTGTTCGTCGAACCACCAACCGCGGTGAGGTTCACCACCACCGCCGACACCCCACTAGTTGGTACTCCGGCACGGCCGGTGACCTGCACCGTGATCGACCCACCCGGACCGACCTGCCCAGTCGGAGCGCCGGTGCCGTACCGGGTATCCAACGTCCGCGCCGGCGCCGGCAGCGGCTGATACCCACCCTGCCCAGCAGCAGCACCGGTGGTGTAGTAGCCGACGAGGTGCCCGGTCAAGTTCGATGAGCCGCCAACGCCGGTCCTGATCAGATTCCTGGACTTCGGATCATCCTCGGGAAGGTGCGCCCCTTCACGTCACCCACCGAGGGCCATCCACAGGTTCCGATCATTGCTCCCCTGAGCATTTACCGTTCAACGAGCCCAATAGACCCTCAACCTCAAAATCCCTTAAGACTCCTGAGAATTATCGATCACGGGATGCAGGGGAACAGTGGGATGAACCCGCTCCGCGAGACAACGACCGTGGCTGTGGAGCATTTGAGACTCATCGTCGATCGCAGGCGGGTAGACAACCACAGTGACTGCGGAGGAGATGTCAAGCGGTAATCCACAGAAGGCGCATGTTGTCATCATATCGATCAGTTCCATCCATAGCGGAGCGCGAGCCTTTCGAGCGATTTCTGAGAAATATTCCTGAAGGACGTAATCAATCCGCGGCTGCCATCAACAACCACATCGAACCGGCCAGATTCGTTCTGGAGCACTCGAACAGCGGCGCCGTCGGCCTGTGTCAACGGCTGGCCGTAACTGCGAACTAGAAGGATCTGCTCTTCCGCCAGTACACCTCCGCGCGTCGCTCCCGCTCCTGCGATGCGCTCAGCACCATGAGCAGTAGTTGGCCCGACGTTACTCCCCGCCGCCGCGACGTCGTCCGCGCCGCTTGCAACTTTGGCGGCGCGGGTGGCTCTGAGGCCCTTGAAGGCGGCGGAGATGGCGCCGGCTCCGGCAGCGCTTAGGGCACCGCCGATGACGCTACTACGCCCCACCTTCCACCAGTTGATGTTGTTCAGGGGTCCGCAGCCGCCTGCGGTGTTGCGTGCGGCTTGGGTGGCGAGTTCGATGCCGCCGCTGATGGCGGCGCCGATGATGAACGCGAGGATCAGTGGGGGGAAGAGTCCGGTGGGGTCGGTGACGTTGAGCGGGTCGCCGTAGGTGTAGCCGTACGGACTGCCCGACACCGACAGCAGTGGGTCGGTGGTGGTGAAGGTGGCGGTGGCCGGGTCGTAGTAGCGGTGGAGGAGGTAGATGTAGCCGGTGTCGGTGTCGTAGTGGCCCCTCCCGTACAACAGCGGCGTGGACGCAGCACCGGTGGTGCGGGTCGGTGTCCCGTACGGGGTGTAGGTGTACGTGGCTTGCACGGCGCCGGCGGCGTCGGTGAGGGCGCGGGTGTTGCCGTTGTGGTCGGTGAGGTACCAGGTGGGGTTCGCGCCAGTGGTGGTGGTGAGGTGTTGGAGGGGGAGCCCGTCCGGGCCGTAGATGTAGTCCCGTTCCCCGTCGGACAGCAACACCGGGATGCCGAGAGACTGGTCATAGGTGTACGTCGACGCCGCGGTGGTGGACGTGGTGCCGCTGCTGGTGACAGTGGTCTTGGAGACCCGGAGCCCGTCACCGTTGTAGGTGTACGTACTGGCAGTGGTGGTGGTGCCGTTCGCACCACCGGGTGCGGTGTAGAACCCGGTGACGTCAGCGAGAACATGCACACTCCCCGTCGAGTTGTAGACCTTGATCGCGCCACCCGGGGAGACCTTGACGATCGCCGCGTTCGCGACCGTCAAGGTCTCCCCGGCAGCGAAGTCGAAAGCGGCCGAACGATTAGCTGCGCGGCAACAACGCTTGGATTTCCTCGACGCTCGGCCGATAGGAGCGTCGGCTCCGCATCCGCAATTGCTGCAGCTGCGGAAGCCCGGCAAGTGGGCTCAGATCGTCGTCGGCGATCTTGGTCGAGCCGAACAGTGAAACCTTCTCTAGGTTCGTCAGGGCGCGAATCGGCTGAAGTGATGCGATCTCGTCACACTCGCTCAGATTTAGTCTGCGAAGCCCCGAGCATCCAGCAAGAAAATCGATCTGTGAAACCTTCCGACAAGCCTCCAGAGCAAGATCCTCAATCTCGGGTCGTCCCGCCAACTCCTCGATATCGACCAAATTCTTCGCCAGGTAGATTCCGACAAGTCGCAACTCAGGGAAGATCGAAACCCCAGCGAGTGACTTCAACTTGGGACGGTCCTTCATCACGAGCTCCGTCAAGTTTCCCATCGCCTCCAACGGAGTCAAATCGACCGGTTGATAGCCATCCAAGAAGGCCACCCGGATGTCCGAAGCAGATTCAACACTGTCAGCGACCTGCGACCATTCGGCGCTGACTGATCGCAACCCAGGCAGACGGCCCAGATCGATTTTCGATGCAGGGTCCGTGGTGACGCTCAATGCTCGCAAGGTCGACCCGAGCGAATAGACCGGATCTAGATCTGACAGACGTCGATCAAGGATCACCAACTCTCGAAGAGGGAGCCCTTCGAGGAATTCCAACGACGGCTCGTCAAAGCCCAGGGCATAGTTGAGCACCAGTCGGTCCACCCCGCCCTCGCGGACTGCAGCCGCAGCTTCCGCGCTCCAGGGTCCGGTCACCACCATCTCGACGGCGTCTCCTCGATCACTCACAACCACCCCCACTACGGTCTCCTATACGGCTGACCTGGCATCAGGCCGAATCGTCTCGGCCCGATCGGATTGACCACATTGAGCAAGTTTTTAGTGCCACCCAATCGGTCGATCATCGTCTGCTCAGCGACCTCACGAGCGCTCCTCCCGCCAGCCACACTCTGGCGCGCGGCATTTGCGACCTCATCTGCCGTGAACTTGCCCGACCCGACGTGCTGCGCGAGTCGACGACTGATGTTGCTGGACTGACCCACATACACCCCATCCGCTGAGTTCACCACATAGATGCCCGACCTGATCTCCGGCGCTGTCTTTGCGGCGCGGAGGTAGCGTGCTGTGCCTCTGGTGAGGCCGCCGATGGCTGCAGCCTGTGCGACGTCACCCCAGTCGATGTTGTCGAGGGGCCCGCAGCCTTGTGCGGTGTTGCGGGCGGCTTGGGTGGCGAGTTCGATGCCGCCTTCGATGAGGGCGCCGACTGCGAATGCGATGAGCAGTGGTGGGAAGAGGCCGGTGGGGTCGGTGGTGTTGAGGGGGTCGCCACCTACGTAACCGTAGGGGCTGCCTGATATTGATACCAGTGGGTCGGTGGTGGTGAAGGTGGCGGTGGCCGGGTCGTAGTACCGGTGCAACAGATAGACATAG
>JBOFLH010000339.1:0-6104 GCA_051657765.1 Nocardioides sp.
GCGTGGGACACGAGGGCCTCCTGTTTGGCGAAGTGAACCTTGAGCAGTTCCACTCCACCGCGGGAGGCCCTCCCCTGTCACCTCGTCACAGCGACGAGTCGCACTCCCTCAACCAACCTGTCCGGTCAGTACAGCTAGCTCCGCTGCGGTCGCGGCACGCTTGGCGGGGCTCCCGCCTCTGCGGCCGGCCATCCCGCTGTACCGCGCGTTGCTCTCAACCGGTGCCCGGCAGCCCGGGAAACGAGCGTACGACGTCGACGCCGCCCGTCGTCTCACCGGCTGGCTCAGCGACCCCGCCGTGCGCGCCGCCGCCGACGAGGTGCTCACCGCCGGAAACCGAGTGGCTCAGGAATCCGTCGGCCTTGAGGCACTCGATCGACTCGACACCTGGACCTGACCCGCTACTACATCGAAACTCGAGTTTACGTTCATACGAGAAGGTGTCGGCGACCAGACGACCCGCGCCGCATGGGGAGGCGGCCCGGCCGCTTCCCCACCGCCACGGGCACCCACCATGGGGTGATGGCGTTGGCCAGCAACGAGTTCACACCGCCCGCACCAGCCGCCGTTTCTGCAGCGTCGTCCATCTTGAGATTGTCTAGGCGATCTCTCGCGGCTGGTGCAGCGGAAGCGCACCGTTTGGCCTGAGGATCATGACGCGGTGCCGCGCCCTGGTGATCCCGACCCGTAGGAGCCGCCGGCTGGCCGCATATGGCCACGGCTCGCTTCGCGTGTTGAAGAACTGTCCGCGGTACTGGCCTTCGACCAGGATCACGCCGTCGAATTCCTTACCCTTGGACTTGTGCATCGTCATGATGACCACGCCGGCGCGCTCGCGCTCGTTTGCGGCCACCCGGCCGACTTCGAGGGTCCGTCGGATGATCGTGCGGGCGTCTGTGTAGGTACCGGTTGAAGCCCACTGCGAGGCCAGCCTGCCGCCGATCTCGTCGGTGGCGCGGAAGAGTCGGACGAAGCGGGCCGAGGTCGCGACTTCGCTGAGCTTCGGGATGGCCTCGATGATCCGCCGCGCGAACAACCAGTCAGCTGCCGAGTCGCCGTTGTACCCGGGGTCTACGACGTGTGCGGCCAGGAGCTGCTTTGCCGCTTGGATCCGTGGCGTTCGTCCAGCCCTCACGGCTTCCGCGGCAGATCTGAACGCCGAGGCATCCGATGCTGCAGAGGCGCTCGGCTTCTCGGCGTGCTTCATGTTGTAGAAGTGCGCGACTGCATCAAGGGCGATCGCGACGCCATGGGCCTTGTCGTGCTGCGGCCACTCGAGGATGGCGGCAACGACTTGGGCCGCGGCCGCGGTCAGCTCGGCGTCCCAGACGACGTGGTGGTCGACGGCCTTCAGCTTCGTAGCGTTGTAGGTGTTCGCGGTCGAGAGGACCATCGACACGTCCCCAACGAAGGGGTTAGAGCGCGCTAGCACGGCGACAGTCGGCGAGGCGACCCTTTGCTTGCATAACTGGTCTAGCATCCAGAGTACTGCTGCGTGCACCATCCCGTCGCGGTTGCGCGCCTTGTAGGTAACCTGACCGACATCGCTGCTGCCGGTCGGGGGCGCGTTTTTCAGGACCGCATCGGCGAACTGCAGGATGCCGGCATTCGGGCTGCGGTGGTTGTCCCCACCTAAGTCGAACTCCCTGAGCTTGAGTGTCTCTCGGAGGTGTTCGAGCCGGAGAGGGTCAATGTTCTCCTGGTACTCGAAGATGCGCTGGTCGGGGTCGGCGAGGGTGATCAGGAGACTGCCTTTGGCGAGCTCCTGCACCAGGGCCCACTGCGAGTCGTCGGTGTCCTGGAACTCGTCGAGGATGATGATCGGGTAGGTGTCGGAGATCAGGCAGCGGACGCTCTCGGCCCGCTGCAGCAGGCAGGCACTACTGCCCGCGAAGACTGAGAAGGCATAGCGGCCTTCCTCGGTCGCGAGACGGATGACCTCTCGGTCCCACTCCCCCTCGTGCTCCGCTCTCGCCAATCGCTCGGGGCCGGGGAACAGGATCCGCGGTGCGGTGCCAGTGAGCAGTTGCCCGTGGCTCTTGAGAAGGCCCAGACAGAAGGCGTGATAGGTCATCACGACGATGTCCTGACGCTCGCTGTATTTCAGCACGTCCTTCGTCCGGCTCAGAACCTGGCGCCCGGCCGCGCGCGAGAAGCTGAGGAACAGGATCTTCTGGCCCGGTTGGAGGGCCGGAAGAAGCCGCTGGGCCTTGAGTAACGCGAGGGTTGTCTTCCCAGACCCAGGCCCGCCGGTGACGAGAATCGAGCCCTTCTGCTCAAGGGCACGTGCCGCCTCATCGGAGAGCCTGAAGGTCACGACGGCTCGGGATCTTCTGCCGGTTCGTCATGGGCGTCTTCGTTATCGCCCTTGACCCGTGCGGCTTCCTCCGGCAGCACCGGAGGGGCGATCAGCTCGTTGATGCGGTCCAAGGCGTCGACGAGAAAGGCTGGCAGTTCGCTGCGGTTCTGGCAGTGCTCAATCAGCATCGCGGCGTATCCCCAGGCATCTCCCTTGCGGGCCTTGAGGACCTTGTTGGCGATGGTTGGCAGGTCGGCTTCGGTCTTCGTCGCGTCGTAGGTGGCCTGATGGACCGGGAAGTCGCCGCGCTCAACTACGTCGTCGAGGAAGCGGCGCAGGACCGCGACCGGCACCTGGTTGACCAAGAGGTCCTCGATCGAGCGCTCCGGTGACTCCCAGCGCTCCTCGTAGGCGATCAGGTTATCGGCCGCTTCGGCGTCATAGGGCGTCGTCTGCTGGTCATAGAGGGCGAACGGCGTCTTTCCGAGCGCTCGAAAGATCGGGCCCCAACGTGGCACGTCTCCGTCGCCATTCGAGGTGAAGATCGAGACGCCGGCGAGGTCGAGATGGGTGTACCCGTCCTCGCTCTCCTCGAGTACGGACGAAGCGATCGGCATGATCGACGCTTCGGTCTGCCCTTCGACCACCAGGACGCCGCGGCTGAGGATCGCCTCGGAGAACTGGCGACGCTGGCTGCGGTAGCTCTTGAGCTTCACGTTGGCAGGATTGATGGGGACGCCCGTGAGCGTGCCGTCCGTTTCGCGGCCAAGCATGACGATGTCTTCGGGCTCGAACTGCTCGATGACGTACGGCGAGTGCGAGGTGACGATGGTCTGGCCCATCTGATGGCGCACGAACCGGATCACCCGTCGTTGAGTGTGCGGCGGCAGCGCGATCTCCGGCTCTTCCATGGCGAATACCACGGTCTTGTTGCCCTTGAGCTGGGCGATCATGGTCAGCAGTGCGAACACCAGCAGGTTGATCGAGCCGGTGCCCTGTCGCGTGAACGGGACAGCGTGGTCGCTCGGTCCGGTTGCGATAAAGAGGCGCACCACTTCCCGGAGGTGTTCGCGGGTCAGATCGGAGGCGAAGAAGCCGGTCGCGTCCTCGCCTGGCGCGAGGTTGACGAAAGTCCCTAGCCGTCCGCGAATCTGTTTGCGCATCTCCGACAGGTCAGGGACATCGCCCACGGCGGGGTCCAGCTCGCGCATCTGCCGCAGAGTATCCATCCACATCTCGGCGGCGCCCTCGTTGCTCAGGCGTAGCACGGTGTCGAGGAGGGAGCCGCGTTGGAGCCCTAGTGCGCGTGAGCCCGTGCGAAGCGTGCGGAGGAAGACGAACCCGCAGACCCGCTTGTGTGTGCGGGTGAACCTGTCTCTGCCAGCGCCGAGGGAGGCGGCTACTTCTTCATCGAGATCGGCAGGATCCTCGACGGGATGGTCGAAGAAGGTGTCGGCCTCGAAGTCGTCCTCCTCCGCGTCGTAGCGCGCTTTGAAGAGGATCGGCAACGCCCAGACGACGCTCTCATCGTCCGCATGATCGGCGCCGTTAAATTCCTCGTCGACGAAGGTGGATGTCTGGTCGTTCCAGCGCCGTAGGTGACCGCCGAAGCGGCGCCGCGCCTCGTCGCTGAGTTCGGTTAGCACTACCCGTATCACAATCGAAATGGGGAGCCCGTCCTCGTCGAGGTACGTCGAGGCGAAGAAGTCATGCTCGTCGACGGACGGCCGCCGCTTGAGCCGCTCGGGCCCGAGGGATAGGTCTAGCGCCTCGCAGATCGTGGACTTTCCGACGTTGTTGCCGCCGACGAGAAGTGTCCTACGTGTGAATCGCACGTGCCCTGAGGCGACGCCACGGAAGTTCTCTATGTCCAACTGTCTAGCGAGCATGGTTGCCTCCCCGCCCTGCACTCAGGGCCTCGGCAAAGCCGGTGGCTAGGTCTGTGAACTGCGCGGATGGTGTCGCGGCGTGATGGTGGTGGTGGGTGTGGGGCTGGTGGCGACGATGGAGTCTCCACGCACCCGTCGCGACGAAAGCCCACGCCGCAATGTCATCCTCTCGCACGTACTCCTCCTCGAGGGTCTACTTGGTGGAAGTGTTCGCCTCGGTCGCCGATCCTCGGGATCCGCGTGGCGTGCGTCAGGCCTTGCCCACGGTCCTGGCGTGTGCTGCGGCGGCGGTGCTGGCGTGTCTGCCTGGTATGTCCCGATTCGTGCGCAACATGGTGGGTGGTGCTGCGACGTGGTCGTTTCGGTGTCGAGGGGCCGGTCGGGCTGCCTGGTCGTGGGGTGATGGGCCACCGGACGTGCGCGGCCTGGGGCCGGTTCGGGAGGCAAGGTCCGGGCGGTTGTCGAAGAACGTCTCGGTCCAGCCGTCGGCCTATCTGGGGTCGGGTACCGCCTTGAGGCACGACTCGCCAGGCCGGGCGTCGATCACATGTGCGGGACGTGGCGCGGTCACCCGGCCCGCCGCTCCCAGCACCGAGGCCTTGCTTGCCTCGGCGGTGACCTGCGCTCCTTCACGAGGGTGCGCGGGTAGCCCCGGCGGGACGACGTTGCTCCGTCAGGTGTGGTCGGGGTCGCTGGCCGTGGGTAGCTCGTCGGCGAGGCGCCGCAGGTAGCCGCCGAAGCGGCGGGCGTCTGTTGGTGACCAGGTCGAGGTGAGCTCGGCGAAGACGCGTTCTTGGAACGCGTGTGAGTCGCGTAGGAGGGCGGCACCGGCGGGGGTGATGACCAGCAGTGCCCGCCGCGCGTCGGTGTGGGAGGTGCGGCGCTGCAGGTGGCCGTGGGCGACGGCGGCGGCGATGAACCGGCTGGCGCCGGAGCGGTCGATGCCGAGCTGGTGGGCGACCTCGGTGACGGTCACCCCGGGGGCGAGCCGCGCGGCTGCGTCGACCGCGTCGAGCACCGCGATGTCGTGCACCCGGGCCTGCCGAGCGGAGGTCTCCTGACCGGTCTGGGCCCACCGTCGGGACCAGAACCGCACGAGCCGGAACAGGGCCGGGCCGGCCGAAGCATCCATCCATCCATCCCTTGTGTGTGCATATCGCACGCATTAACGTGTGCGATATGCACACATTAGTCGAGGGTCGGATATCCCGGGAGTTGGCGTTCGCGGGGTTGCTGGTCGGGTTGCTGATGGCGCAGCTGGACACCAACGTCGTGGTGGCGGCGTTGCCGGCGATCGCGTCCGACCTCGGGGTGGGTGCGTCGGCGACGTTCGCGGTCTACCTGCTGGCGGTCACGATCGCCACCCCGCTGCTCGGGGCGCTGGGTGACCGGCACGGCCGGCGTCCGGTGTTCGCGGCCTCGATGGTGCTGTTCGGGGCCGGGTCCGCGGCGGCGGCCGCAGCGCCGACCTTGCTGGTCCTGGTCGGGGCTCGGGTGGTCCAGGGCGTCGGCGGCGCTGGCCTGGTGATCTCGGCGGTGGCCACGATCGGGGAGATGTTCGACGCCCAGGAGCGGATCCGCCGGCAGGGTTGGCTGGCCACCGTCTTCGCCGTCTCCTCCCTGGCCGGTCCACCGGTGGGTGGGTGGGTCGCGGCCGGGCCGGGCTGGCGGGCGATCTTCGCGGTCAACTTGCCGCTGTGTGCGCTCGGGCTCGCCCTGGGCGCCCGCAGCGTCCCGGCGGCACCGACCGCCCGCAGCGGCGGACGGTTCGACTGGGCTGGCGCCGCACTGATCGCGCTCGGCGGCAGCGCGGTCCTCGCGCTCGGCTCCAGCGCCACGGTCGCCGGCAGCGCCGCGGCCGCCGCGGCGGCGGTCGCGGTCGCCGCGGCCTCGGCGGTGCTGCTGGTGCGGGTCGA
>JBOFLH010000340.1:0-30666 GCA_051657765.1 Nocardioides sp.
GGAGGTCGGCCAGGGCGTGCTCGGTCAACGCGACGAACTTGCGTGAGACCGCCGACTTCGAGGTGGACTTCGACTCCTCGGTGACCCGTTCACCGACCGGCTCCAGACCGACCGGATAACGCCGCGTGGACAGGCCCGCGAGCATCTTCTCCATCGCCATCTTCCCGAGCAGCTCAGTACCGTTGAACATCTCATACGCCGGCACCGACACCTCCCCGGACCCATCGCTCGCGCGGACCCGAGGCCGTCGTATCGGCACCCGCCGGCCACCCAGCGTCACCGAACCCGCCTCGGTGCCATGCCGAACAGCAGCACGGTCCGGGTCATGCTTGCCACGCGGCCCGCACACCGCGGTCACATCGGCTTCCATCAACTGGCCCATCACTTGCAGCCCCGCACCAACAGCAAGAGCAAGCAGGCCCTCACGCATATCGGCAGCAATCTCATCCATCACGATCGTGACCTGCTCCGGCACAGCAATCGCCAACGCACTCGTATCAGCGCCGTTGTTCTGGTACTTCTTACTCACGGTGGTCCCCTGTCCTCTTCGGGTTGTCTTGGCGGACGCCCAACACCTACCGCAAGGCAGGCATCAGGCGGGGGACCGCCACCTCAATTTCTACGAGACCCGGGACAACCTCGTGGAGACTCGAGCGTATCCGTAGGTCGTCATAGGAACCCAGCAACCGGAGACTGCCCGCACGGTGTGGGAGGCCTTGAGCGTTCTGCGCGTGGGTTTGCACGGGTTTGGTGGGTCCCGCGTGTCGTGGGTGTGCGGAAACGGCCGCTTTGGGGCAAACGGGTTTTGATGCGGCGGTTCAGAAGATTGGGGGGGGGCGCGCTGCGATGGCCACAGGGGCGGATGCGATCATGGAGTCGAGCTATTCTTCTACTTTCTCGGGATGAGGTACCACGGTTATGGGTTTTAGTCGGTCGAGTGTGGTGCTGGCCTCGTTGGTCTTGGGGTTGGCGGTAGCGATTCCGGTTCAGGGGGCGGAACCGACGTCGACTCCGTCGTCTTTAGATGTTGTGGTGTTGGGTGATTCGTACTCGGCTGGCAACGGTGCCGGTAGCTATACAGAGCCGACCGACTGCTATCGGTCCTCTAGAAACTGGGCCGCTAGGTACACGTCCTGGTTGAAAACCCAGGGCTATCTGGCGAAGCTGACGAACCGCGCATGTTCTGGCGGCGTGACCGCGCACTTCGAGAACCCACGCGTGTTGAACAATTTTGCACCCCAGCAGACGGGACGATGTCTGAGGAGGTCTCCTGATGAGCGGGTCCGATTCGTTGATGGGCGCTGCGAGTCCAGTCTTCTACCGCAGGTTGAGGCGATTACTCCCGAGACGGACCTCGTGTTGTTCACGTTCGGTGGCAACGACCTCGGCTTCAGCACCATCGTGCGCGACTGTCTAGAGGTTGTGCTACGCGAAGCTAATACATGCAAGCTGGCGATCGACGCAGCGAACGCGAAACTGGATGCTCTGGAAGCAGACTTGACGTTGATCCTCTTCTCGATACGTAAGAAGCTGCATCCAGGAGCACGGGTATTGCTGGCCGGCTACCCCCAACTTATCGGTGCCGGCCTGTTCACTCTCCCCTCCAAAGCTCCCCTGCCTCCCCTGATTTATGATGCGGGTGCCGCGCTTCGGAAGCTGGGTGACGAAGGCCGGATCCGTCAACGTGGAGCTGTGGCTACGGTCAACGCTGCCGCCGGTGAACCGTTTGTAACTTATGTTGATGCCATCGAACCGTTCAGCACCCACGAACCCAACCCGCTACTTGCCCCGCTCATACCGGCAGGGAACCCTCAGTCGTGGATTTGGGAAGAAGACCCCTCCCGCGATCGCAATGAGTGGTACCACCCCAACAATCAGGGCCATACCGCCTACGCGAACCTCCTGAAGCAGTACGGAGACCTCGGAGTAACCACGCCCTCCGGCATCTGGAAAGATGTATCCGCTGGGTGGCGTGGGTCGTGCGGCATCAAACCCGGTGGTACGGGCTGGTGCTGGGGTGACAACGAGGTCGGGCAGTTGGGTGATGGGACCACCACGGGCCGACTTTCGCCGGTGCAGGTGCCGGGTATCTGGAAGACCATCACCGCCGGTGCTTCGCATTGGTGCGGGGTGAAAACCAACGGTACGGGGTGGTGCTGGGGCTACAACCAGAACGGGCAGCTAGGTGATGGGACCACCACACTCAGGTTGTCGCCAACCCAGGTTCCAGGGAACTGGAAGACCATCACCGCCGGCGCAGAGCATTCGTGTGGCGTGAAAACCAACGGTACGGGGTGGTGCTGGGGCTACAACGGCAGCGGGCAACTCGGGAATGGGGGGACCGCCACACTCCGTTCGTTGCTGCCGGTGCAGGTTCCAGGGAACTGGACGGCCATCACCACTGCCGCGGGCCAGTCGTGTGGCCTGAAAACCGATGGCACGGGGTGGTGCTGGGGCTCCAACTACTTTGGTGGACTCGGGAACGAGAACACTACAGATTCTTTCGTTCCGGTACGGGTGCCGGGAGCCTGGTCAAGCATAACTGCCGGTTACGGCTACTCGTGCGGGCTGAAAACCGACGGCACAGGCTGGTGCTGGGGTAGGAACGACGGCGGTGAATTGGGTGACGGAACCACCATCAACAGGTCGTCACCGGTCCAAGTTCCCGGATCCTGGTCCAAAATCGTTCCTGGCACCTACCACTCATGCGGGCTGAAACCCGATGGCACATGGTGGTGCTGGGGATACAACAGTAAAGGCCAGCTAGGTGACGGGACCATCACAGCCAAGCTATCGCCGATCCAGGTTCCGGGGACCTGGACGAACATCACCCCAGGGAGCCAACATTCATGTGGTGTCAAGCCCGACACCACCGGGTGGTGCTGGGGCTGGAACCCCTACGGCCAGTTAGGTGACGGCACCGACACCGACCGATTCTCACCGACCCCGATCACCTAGACCCAACACGCCAACGCTGTCCGTCATCTTTGAAGGAGCCTCACCCGCTTCCGGTGGAGACACCGGGTGGGAACTTCAGTGAGCGGGGCTGGGGAAATTCACCTGATCGCCATCGCCCGCACACAGTGGGTGCGTGGATGACAAACAACCGGCTGGCTCCACGCCGGCCCGTAGCTCTGCCGCCGATCCGGCGCCCGCGGCATAGAGGGCTAGGTGGACAGCAGGACGCCACTGGCGACTCTGGAGGGTAACAGCCGGCAACCCGAGGTCTGCCTCTGGTTCGACCGGGACGCCCGGCACGCTGCCTCCGGCATATCGCTCGTCGAGTGGGTCAAGAAGGCCCCCCGGCGCCACTGGGACCGCGAGCGTGGCTGCTGGGTCATCACGGCCTTCGGCGGCACACTCGACAGCCCACGTGACCCCGACGCGGTACTCGCGAAAGCCGGATTCCGGCTGGTGCTCAATCCACCGGCCGACCCATCACTGGCCAACGTGGTGTCCCTCTCAGAGTTGATGCCGCCCCTTGCCCGTAGCTTCCCCGACAGGCCCGCCGTCGCCCTCGTCCGTCCTCGTCTCGGCGGGTTCGATCTGGCCCGAGAGATTCTGGGCGCCGGGGCGATCTGGGACAAGTCCACCGGCCGGTTCGAAGTCCCGTTGACCGACCTGCTCGTCGGTGGCGAACCGAAGCCGATGCTCGACATCGACGCCGCGACGCTGGCAGCCGCCCGCGAGCTGATCATGCGCAAACCGACCTTTGGCCACGCCGAGCACTCCGACGACACCATCCGCGCAGCGACTAGGGCCCTGGCCGCTGCCACCGGCATCGACGTCACCGTCGACGAACAGGCTGAGATCGACCGGATCGTTGACGTCGTCGGCGACGTCCCCGACTGGTTCGGACTCGACCTCTACGCCTACCAGAGGCTCGGGGCGTTGGCCGCGGCTGCCGGTGTCGGGTTCATCGCCGACCCGCAGGGTCTCGGCAAGACCCGCACCGCCCTCGCGACGCTCGCCATCCGAGGCACCGACCGAGCCGTCGCCGTCGTCCCACCCGTCGGGTACACACACTGGCTTCGGGAGACAGCCGAGTCCGGGCTGGCCTCCGCGGACGGCCGCGAGGTGATCGGCATCCGTGCCGGCCGGAAAGAGCCCGAGCTGCCCGATGCGGGGATCGTGGTGGTGCCCGACTCGCTGCTGGCGTCCCGACCGGAGCTGCGTGCCCGGATCGCCGCCTGGCGCCCGGACGCTCTGGTCTACGACGAGGTGCACCGTGCCCGCACTTGGCGGTCCCAACGCGCCCAGGCGGTACGCGATCTCGCCGACCGGCTGCCTGCCGACGCCATCCGTCTGGTGGCCACCGGCACCCCACTGCTGTCCAACCCGGCCGAGCTGGCATCCCCGCTCGCGATATCGGGGCACCTCGGGCCCGTCTTCGGCGGCTACGACGCGTTCGTCGAGCGCTACACCACCCGCAACCACTTCAACGCCCCCGTCGCCCGAGTCAGCCGGCTGCCCGAGCTGAGACGCATCCTCGCCGAGCGAGTCTGGGTCCGGCGCCAGAAGGACGAGGTGCTGCCGGACCTGCCGCCGCTGTCCAGGCACGGCCGCTACGTCGACGTCGACCTCTCGGGGTTCCGGGCGGCGCACAACGAGATAATCGACAAGATCACCGAGTGGGTGGAGGAGTGGCTGGCTCAGCACGATGGCGAGTACCCCAGTGCAACTGCCGTGGACGTGTATGCACAGGGCCGGATCGGTCTCATTTCCCCGCTCAGGCGGGCTGCCGGTCTCGCGAAGGTCCCCGCCGCCCTCGACGCGCTGTCGGAGTGGATCGAGTCCGAGGTCCAGATCAACGCCGACGGCACCTTCACCTGTGCCCGGCCGCTGATCCTGTGGGTTCACCACGCTGAGGTCATCGAAGCCATTTGCGAGTCGGTGAAGGGCAAGCAGGCGAAACTGGTCCGCACCATCACCGGCGCCACCTCGGTGGAGGAGCGCGGCAGAATCGCCGACGAATTCCAGGCCGGGAAGATCCCCGTACTGGTGGCCTCGATTATGGCCGCGAACACTGCCATCACCCTGACCTACGGATGCGACGCCTGGTTCCTCGAATCCGACTGGACGCCCGCTGAGATCGAACAGGCCGAAGACCGGCTCAACCGGATCGGCCAAACTCGCCCGATCACCATCACCACGTGGCTCGCCGAAGGAACCCTCGACGCCCGCATCCAGCGCGTACTCGCGAAGAAGGGCCGCATCACCCAGGCCATGCTCGGGTCAGGCGATGTGGCGATCCTCACCGAGGCCGAGGCCAACCAGCAGGCGTCGCCCACCGAGATCGTCGCCGAACTGGCCGCCTTCGCGGTAGCACGGCACCGAAAACGCAGCGGACGAGCAGCGGCCTAGTACGGCCGCGGAGACATCGCCGGGGCAGCCGCACACCTTCCCGGTATGAGCACTACAGTCTTCGACCCAGGCAAGCACGACCGCGGCACCGACGGGAAGTTCACCGCCATGAACCGCGACGAAGTCGAGGGATCCCTCGGCACCGTCAGCTACATGGCGCGGTCCTACCGTGGCGTCGCCCTTAACCCCCACGAACCAGTCGAGACCCGTGCGGCGGCCGTCCGGTTCGCCATCGCCGACGCGCTGGTCCGCACCGACGAACTCTTCGGGGAGCCCGTCGACGACAGGCTCCAGGCTGACATCGAGGCGATCTCCTGGAACCACGCCACGTGCGTCGAAGCAGGAGATGCGTCGGCCGGCGTAGACGAGGGGCGCTTCGGGGAGGCCGTCGTAGGGCACCTGCTCGATCGGGCTCGCAGAGACCGGGACGACCGCAACCTCGCGGAACAGATCGCCACGATCGACTACGCACCGCCCGCCAGCTGGCCGGAAGCCCCGCCCGTCGAAGACCCCGGTTTCACCGAGAGCAACAACGAGCCGGGGTACCGCGACTGCGGCTCCTGCGGCGGCTCTCGCTCGGTGCTCGTCGACGCCGGCAACCCCGATCCCTCCGCCCGCTATGACATCTGCCCCGCATACCAATAGCTAACTCTGCCGCTGGCTCGCTCCTCGCGGCATAGAGACAGATGTCAGGCCGATCGGCCTGATTACGAGCCCCCATGGGCACTACGAAAGGCAACACCAATGCAGAGCATCACCTTTGTCGGAAACCTCGGCAACGACCCGGAGCTGGTCGAATCGAAGAACGGCACGAACAGGGCCAGGTTCACCGTGGCCGTGTCCGAGGGTCAGCGCGACTCCGACAACGAGAAGACCCACTGGCTGAACGTCACCGCTTTCGGCACGCTGGGCGAGAACGTCGCCGAGTCGCTGAGCAAGGGCACCCGCGTCGTCGTGGTCGGACGCTTCGACACCTACCAGCGTGAAGTCCAGATCGACGGCGAGGACAAGCGCCTCGGGATGGTCAGCTTCATCGCCTCCGCGGTCGGTCCCGACCTACGTTGGGCTACCGCCGAGGTGAAGAAGGTCGCTAAGAAGAACGACGGGCCGACCGGCTCTGCGGACTTCGAGGAGGCCGAAGAGAAGCCGAAGGCCAAGAAGGGCAAGTCGCAGAAGAAGGAGAAGCCCGCCCCCGTCGCCGCCAGCGACGACTTCTGAGCCACCCTCCAAGACGCCGCTCACCCTCCGGGGTGGGCGGCGTCTACGCATATATCCAGGCATGAAGCCGTACGCCGCGTGGGCCGTCGACCACCCCCTCGCGCTTGCCGGCGCCCTCGGCTTGCTCCTGCTCCTCGTGATCGCTGCCCGGGTCGCGCAGGCGCTCCCCGACCCAATCCAGCTCGACCCGGCACGGATGTACACCCCCGACGAGCGTCGCTACGGGTTCGACCGGGCCGGCGGCCGGTGCGAGGGCGAGACCGCGCCGTTCATCCGCTGCCGCAGGCCCCCGCAGCACGGGGACCACTGGCTCCCGTGGTCACTCGGCGGCGCCACCGACATGAACAACTTCGTCGCGCTCTGCGCCCGGCACAACACGTCCAAGGGCGCGAGGGTCCCAGGCTGGTTCGCCACTGCCCGGCTGGAGCGGCGCCGGAACCGATACTTCCCCGCCGGCTCACCGCGCCGGCCCGGCAACATCACCCCCATCTTCTGAACGGAGAGACCACATGAGCGAGATCAAGGTCTACGACATCCGCGACTTCGACCCGAGGAGACTCAGCACGCAACACAAGGCCCTGGCCATTGTCGGCCTCGCTGGGGCACTTCTTCTGTTTGGTGCCTGCAACGGTCCCGACCTCGAAGACACCTTCGACTCGCCCACAAAAGCCGCCGAAGCCTTCGCCTCGACCGTGAAGAAGGACGACGACAAGGGCGCATGCTCCGCCATCTACGGGGACCGGACCTTCGAGGGCGAGGACGGCGATACCGACCGCGAGAAGGCCGATGCCGACGAGATCGCGGACTGCCGGGAAGCTTTCGACGACGGAGCCGGAGAGCTGTTCGAGGGCGAGTTCGACGCCGATCGTGAAGGCGCGGTCTTCGAGGGCGGCGGCTACATCGAACTGGAGAAGGTCGAGGGCGGGTACGCGATCGTGGACGTCGGCGCCGGCTGGTAAGCAACGGCAGCACCAATTCTCGCGGACGGGGAGCATTCGTTGACCGCTCGAACACTATCTGGGCGTAGCCGACACGGCTGGGAGACATTGGGAAGGCTGGCGCCCAC
Organism: Nocardioides sp.; assembly: GCA_051657765.1. Taxonomy (GTDB): domain Bacteria; phylum Actinomycetota; class Actinomycetes; order Propionibacteriales; family Nocardioidaceae; genus Nocardioides. The sequence continues at coordinate 7,649 of JBOFLH010000340.1, forward strand.
CTAGTAAAGCACCTTCGCCGTGCCGGCTATAGCAATGGTGGGGAGCATCCGTCCGAGAGCCGCACACCTTAAGGGCATGAGACGTTTGGTGCGGTTCCTCATCGTCATCCCGCTGCTCTCGCTTGTCTGGGCGTATTCGAACTCGATCGGCGTCACCCAAGTGGTGACCCGCGCGTTCGGACTTCCCGACATGGACTGGGTCACCATCTACGGCATCGACCGCGTGCTCAAGGTCAAGAGCGTCACCGACCAGACCCGGGACGCTGCGATCGAGCAAGCCCGGGAGAAGCTGACCGCCGAAGGCAAGCAGGCCCTCGACGAGCTCGTCAGCGGGCTACCGACCGTGGCGCCCCAGCCAGCGGCCCTAGCATCCGAGCCTGCGAAAAGCCGCTACCGGCAGGCCACGCAGCTCCTGGCCGAGCTGCCGGTGAAAGGCCGCGGGCCGATGACCGGCTACGACCGCGACGAATTCGGCACCGAGTGGTCCGATGCCATCGGAAACTGGAGGGGATGGAGTCGGAACGGCTGCGACTCGCGCAACGACGCGCTCCGGCGCGACCTGGCCCCGAACCTCCGGGTAAAGCCCGGCACCAACGGCTGCAAGGTGCTATCGGGCCGGTTCATAGATCCGTATTCGGGCAAGCCCCACGCCTTCGTCGCCGACTCCCGCGACATGGCCGAGTCGCTGGACTGCGATCACGTCGTCAGCCTCGGCAATTCCAGGGTCAGCGGGGGCTCCCGTTGGACCGAGAAGAAGCGAGCGCTCATCGCGAACGACCCGCTCAACCTCCTCGCCGTCGACGCTGGCCTCAACCGGCAGAAGAGTGACGGCGACGCTGCCACCTGGCTCCCACCGAACAAGACCTATCGGGCCGACTACATATCGCGCCAGATTGCCGTCAAGGCCAAGTACGGGCTCTCGGTCACCAGGGCTGAGCACGAGGCGATGCTGCGAGTCCTGAGCAGGGCGATCGGCTGATGGCGGCGCTGGTCGGGTTCAGGCCTACCGAGGGGCCGGGCGTTTCTCGGGCCGCGTCGCTCGCACTCGGGGTACTCGGCGTCGCGAAGGTCAAGACCTGGGCAGGGCTCACCGACCTGATCAACCGGCGCGACCCGCAAACCCTTCGCCACCTGGCCGGGCTCGAACTCACCGGCAAGGACTACAAGCTGCTGGCGAAGCATCACGCGGCCCTGTTGCCGCTGGCGCTGACCCCGTTGACGACCCTCGCGGTGTGCCCCGAATGCAAGGCGTGGACGCTGATCGGAACCGGTGTCGCCCCGGCGTCGTGCAAGGTCACATTCCGGTGCCCGGGCAAGCCGGCCAAGGCGTCGCGGGCAGTGCGCGCGGACATCTCGAAATGAGCCGCACACCTTCCCTGCATGACCACGCAAACCCAAGCACGAGTACAGTCCGGCGTCCCCTCCGGTGGGGAGTGGACGGTCGGCACTCGCGATGAGGTTGACCTCCCCCTTGTCAACGAACCTAGCGCCGAGGACCGCGAGCAAGAAGAGGTGATCCGGCTTCTCGAAGCCGCCTACAGGGCCGCGAACCAGGGGGTCGCTGCCAACAGAGCGTGGCACTCCTCGACGGCCGTCGAGGACGCCGCACAAGAAGCGGTCACATCGCTCTACGAGCGGCGAGCCAACGGCCGCGTCATCGAGGCCCCCGCGAGCTACGTGAGGCGCACGGCCTGGCTCCAGGCTCGCAGAGACGGAAGCGCCGCCCGCTCCGAGGACCGCCGGGCCGCCAAGATGCTGGTCGCGGCCCGAGAAGAAAAGATGCAAGAACTGGGCCGGGAACTGACCGGAGCCGAGTTCCAGGGGCTGCACGACAGTATCCGAGAGCACTGGCACGACCCGGCTCGCCGGCCCTCGGAGAACTACTACAATCTGACCCGGCCGCACTTCGAATTCGACCTCGACAAGGCCCGGACGAACCCCTGGCCGTCGACCCAGCAGGCGGCACCCGGCTCCTACATGGACAAGGCCCTCGACGGACTCGAAGGGACCGACGGCCGGAACCTGGCCGACTCCCGCCGCATGCTCTACAACGCGCTCGCCGAAGGCGCTGGCGCCCCGCTGGTCGCCGAAGGCTCGCTATCGCAGAACCGCATCACCGCCGCACGAGCGACGATCGAGTCCCACGACGGCGGGCTCGACGCCGCCATCGACGAAGCGGTCGAGGACCGGGGCTCGCGGGCCGCCCGGGCGTTCCTGGCCCCATGGGAATCAGCCACCGAAGCCGACAAGGACCGCGTCCTCACCATGTTCGAGCGCATCCCGTCGGGCCGTCGCGAGGCGCTCTGGACGAGCGCCCTCCAGCTTGCCAACACCCGCAACGTCGGACGGAACTGAACCGGTCTACGCATGTATGGAGGTAGCTGAGGCGCACGCCTGAGCAGAAGGAAGGAACGCTATGTTCGTACAATCCGGCGCCGCGGTACTCGCGGCCAAGGACGTGGACCTCTCGGGGTCCTGGAAGACGCTGTACGACGCCGTCTCCGGGCCGGCCGGTCCGCTGCTCAGCCTGCTGGCTGTCGTGGGCGTAGCCATCGTCGTCATCGCGTTGGTCAAGTGGGCCTGGGAGCGCCGTCGCAACGGGTTCTCCGGTGGCGGTGGCCGCGACTCGGGAGCAGTCTGGGGTGCGCTGTTCGTCGGCGTGATGCTGTCGGCTCCCACCGTCCTGCTCCCGATCTTGCTGACCGTCATGGATCTGATCGCCAACGGGGCGATCTCGATCTGGAACAGCTCCTCGGGGTAGGCCGGTCATGCTGCCGCTCTACTCGCTGACGGCGATGACCGGCCGGGAGGCCTCTGCCAGCCGAACGGTCGTCATCGGCACCGTCGAGCTCAACTACCGGGTGTGGATCATCATCTTGTGTTCTTCGCCCATCGGGCTTCTGCTCGCCGGCCTCTGCTGGCCACTCATCGGGCAGATCGCGATCCTGTGGATCTTCGTCATCCCACCGGTCGCGCTCTACCTCGTGCACGCCCGCTCCCGTCAGGGGCTCAAGCAGCCGGTCTACCGGACCCTGATCGACAAGCGCAAGGCCGACCTGAACACCTTCTACCTGTGTGACGAACCGCTGAAGGTCACCGTCGACGACTTCTACCAGATCGTCGGCAACACAGTGCCCTACCGCAGGCTCGCCGCCGCCAACTGGACGGACACCACCTGATGCAGCGAGGTTGGATCAACGCCACCGTGGTCGCCGCCCTGGCGGCGCTTCTGACGTTCACGGCAGTGAGCCCCGCGCTCGCCGACGGACGAGTCTCGGCCGACCCCGCACACGTCCAGGCCGACGGCAGCCGCGGCGTATGCACCGGCCAGGCAACCGGGCAGACCTCCGCACTCCCCGTGTCCCGCTGGCAAGACTCCACCTCCGGGTTCCACTCCCGGCTCGGGTCAAAGGCCTGGAACGACGTCGCCGAGAAGGTCCAGCGCAACGGCGTCATGTCTGTGTCCTTCGGCATCGGCAACACCGTCTGGTCGGTCACCTCCGGTCTCGTCGAATTCGCCACTACCCTGTGTGTCCTCGACCGGGTCGGTGGCGCCGCGGATCAGACTGCCGGCAGTATCGGCCGTGCCCTGTCCCGGTCGGGTCTCCTTGCCGGCGTAGTGGTCCTTTCGTTCATCGTCGTTGCGTGGCGCTCAGTCCGCGAAGGCGGCGCAGCAAACGCAGCGAACCTCGGGAAGAAGGCCATCGTCCTCGGAGTCTTCGGGGTCATGCTCGCCGGGGCCGCAGGCTCCACCGGCGGAGGCATCGGCGAATCCACCGCGCCCTACAAGCCCGGCGCCGGCTCACCGGGCTGGTTCGCCACCCGCATCGACTCCGCGGTCACCAACACCGCCACGATCGTTACCGGCTCGGTCCAGACCCAGGTCGTCGAAGGTGCCGAGGACGGCGCGGCCGGCACCGACAAGCTCGGCTGTGGGCCGTACACGAAGTCTCTGAAGGCCCGGTACAAGGAGCAGTACGGATCCAGCGGTGTGCGGTCGTCGGCCGCGAGCGTCCCGCTGGTGGTGTCCTCGCTGTGGGAGACCGGCGGACTGGAGGCGTGGAAGGACGCCCAGTTCGGGACCCAGTCCGACTACGGCGACCTCATGTACTGCCGGCTCCTGGAGGCCCGAAGCTCGGTGGCCGCCAACGAAGACCCCGACGCCATCTACGACGCCTCGGTCACCACGGTTCACAACGCGACCGGCTCGAAGAGGAAGGTCAACACGAAGGCGCTGGCGTGGAAGCAGACCTCCGACAACACCATCCTCGATCGGCAGATGGTCGGCTGGGCCGCATGCGCCTCGAACCCTTCGAAGGGGAAGTACATGGTGGCCGGGGGAGACGCCAACGAGGCGGAGCTGAAGGCTGCCTGTGACCGGTTCTTCACCGAGGACGGCTGGGACGGCGACGGCGAATTCGACTGGGACGACTCCGACGACGACATCAGCGAAGCCCTCGACACCCCGGCCACCGAAGACGCCAAAGACTTCCTCCTCACCCTGCACGGCAACAAGAACGGCTCCGGCATCGTGTCCGGGTTCGCCTACCTCCTCGGATCCCTGTTCGGGCTCGTGGTATTCGGCCTCTTCGCGATCGCCATCATCGTCGCCAAGATCGCCGCCGTGGTGATGATCGTGCTGATGTTCTTCGTACTACTTGCGACCCTGCTGCCCAACTCCGACATGAGCAAGCTCGGGTCCTACGCCAAGCAGTACACCGGCCTGTCGGTCTTCGCGTTCGGCGCGGTGTTCATCCTCTCCCTGCTCACCTTCGTTTCCGGCCTGCTGACCACAGCCGGGTCGGCGGTCATGCCCGGCGGACCCGGCGGAGTGATGTCCGTCCTATGGGGCGGGCTGTCTCCGGCGGTCGCGGCCCTCGTGCTGCACCAGGGTTTCAAGCGGATGTCTGTCCCCTCGCCGTTCCGCATCAACGGCGGCATCGGCTGGGGCCAGGCAGCGGCCGGCGGCGCCCTCGGTGCCGCAGCCGGCGTCGGAACCGCCTCGCTACTGGACCGCGCCCAGGACCGCGCCATGTCTCGCGGAAAGCAGTCCCTCAAGTCGGCCATGCCCGGAGGTGCCGACGGACGCTCTCAGAAGATGCAGGCCCCAGGCACCGGCGCCGCGGTACCAGCCAAACCCAACGTGAACGGCAAGCCGGACGAAAGCGTCACCCCCGAACAGGCCAAAGAGTGGGCAGGGACCAAGGAGGGCAAGAAGGCGATCGCCAAGCAGGCCGAGGCGCGCGAGGCAGCCAAGGCGGCTCAGCGGGCCGCACGCAACCCGAAGGCGATCGCTGCCGCCCGGAAGGCCGCCGCGCTCCAACGAATGAGCACCGGATGGGACACCTTCAAGCACCGGCCGCTCCACACCTCGGTACACGCCATCAAGGGCCGGATCGCCTCCGCCTCCCACTCCTCCCCGAAGAACGCCCTGACCGCTGCCGCCGTCGGCACCGCGGCCGTCGCCACCGGTGGAGTTGCGGGGGCAATTGCGGTCGGCGCCGCGGCCGCCGGAAAGTACGCATGGAACCGCGAGAACGCCAAGGATCCAGCGGCTCAGACGATGGAGCAGGAGGCGTACCTCGAACACTCGCGGCAGGTCCGCGCCGAGCAGGCCCGGGTCGCGGCGGAGAAGGAGCAGCGCAAGGCCGAGAAGAAGGCAGAAAAGAAGGCCGAGCAGGCGAAGCAGAAGAAGAAGGCAGACGAGAAGGCTGAGAAGGCCAAGAAGAAGCAGCAGGACTCGGGCGACGGGAAGGACTTGAAATGAGAGACGTTCTGGTCCGCCGCGACGCCATCGGACGCTTCGCCGAGCACCAGCGTGCCGAGACGTCCGTTAGTCTTGCCCCCGTGGAGAAGCCACTCCAAGGATCCTTCCTCTACCCTCCCCGGTTCAAGACTGCGGAGGAGCTTGTCGACTTCTGGTCAAGAGTCGAGATTCCAGACGCCATTCTCGATCGGATCTCTGAGACCTGGGAGGACGAGCACGAAGACATCGTCAACGGGCGCCGCAAGCACCACTTCGATGACTACGACTACCTGCCTTTCGCCATGGCGGACCCCAAGCTGGCGGATGACCACCCAGACGCGAAGGCTCGCAACGAGCGCTACGTTGCTGCCAGGACAGAGCACGCTAAGACAGTCGTTCTGGCGGATGACATCCCGGAGGAACTCGACCCGCGCGACATCCGTACCTACGCCCGAATCTACGCCATCGGCTACTACGCCGACGAGGACTTCGACTACGCCGAGCGGAAAGAAGCCCTGGACACCGTCGTCGAGACCCCGAAGGGCCGGATGGCGATCGGACGGTTCTACGCCGACAGTGGTCTCGGCCGAATGAGCAAGGCGCCGCTCAAGGCCGCGTCCTACCGGCCCAGCTCCCTCATCGACACCGACGACATCGAAGAGGCCGTCGAGGACGCCATGGAGGAGAGCTTCTCCAAGCACGAGAAGAAACTCGACCGGGCCCTCGACGAGCTATACGCCGCGATCCACGGCACCGCCGAAGTCACTATCGCGACCGCGGACCGCCGTCGGCGCAGTCGTCACTGAGCCAACCGCTTTCGCGCAGGGCAGCGAGCGCGATGCGGACGTGCCGCTCGCCGTACATCCGTTCCTTGCGCGGACTCCAGGCCTGCACTCTCGCAATCACGAGCTTGGCGGTGGTGCCGTCAGTGCAGCGCTTGGTCATCCAATGCGTCGCGGCGAGCAGCTCCAGCGAGTACGCCGATTCGAAGCCGTCGACCAGCTCCAATACTCGGTCGATCCGCGCCCGAGTGTCTGGTAGAGGTTCGAGCACGGCTGCCGCGGCTTCGTGGGCACCGGGTAGCACCAGCAGCGGCTCGTAGTCGCTTCCGACGCCGTTCAGGTACCGCCCCTCGACCTCGCGAACCAGCGCCCCGAGATCCTCGGAGCACGGCCCATGCCTGTGCAAGCTGTAGCGCACATCCAGTCGCTCGCCAGCCACCCGCAGGAAATACACCAGCTTCTGGAGCTCGGCCGGCGACGTCGAGCCTTCGGCCAGAGGAGAGTAGCGGCCGATGAGTTCGACGAGCGCCGCCTGCTGCCTGTTCATCGGGTGGCGGGGTCGTCGATGTCGTAGATCAGCCAGTTGTCGCCGTGCCGGTTGACGGTCACGAACTTCGACAACTGTCCCGCCGGCTCCGACCACGCATCGTCGAACGCCAGCTTGCGCCTGGATATCTCATAGAAGACCGTGAACACCTTCTGATCCTCGGTCTGGTCGTGCAGCGCGGAGACGTTGACCTCCAGCACGTCGGCGCGGGCCTCGATCTTCTTGGCCAGCACCTCGCGCTTCCAGTACGCGTCGACCTCGGGGCTGTCGCCGAAGGTTACCCTCCAGGAGTCGATAAACCCCGGTTCGGACAGTGGCGCGAGTCGGTCCAGCCACTCGTCGGGCCCCGAATCGGTGTAGGACCAGGTGGAGTACACCAGGATCGCCTTTGACGCTGCCGAGGCTGCCTCCTGCACGTCGCCGGAGGCCTCGGTGGCGCTCGGTTCGCCCGACGGCTCAGTCGGCTCTACGGACGGCTCGACGGCCGTCGCCGTAGCTGAAGGGGCCGGCGGCGGGGGAGGCGTGACCTCGTCGATCGCGCGGAACTGAACGAACAGAACCGTCGCGACGACGGCACCCGCGGCAACCACGCCAGCTGCGACCCTGGCTGCTGCTACTGACTCCATACCCATACCGTGTGCGGCTTCACGCCGCTTCCTCCCCGCCTGGTGTTGAGAGCACTCGGCGGACACCGACGATGTCCGCCTCCATACCTGCCAGCGGCTCCATCAGGACGCCCTTGCCCGGGTTGGCCGCGTGCACGATCGACGGCACGCCGTCGCGATCGCCGATGAACATCGCCACATGCGAGACCGGTGCGTAGTAGAAGATCAGGTCGCCGGGCGCGATGTTGGCCAGCTCAACCTCTCGCCCGAAGGTCGACTGCTCGACCGAGGTCCGCGGAAGCTCGACGCCCGCCTTCGCCCACGCCTGCTGCATCAAGCTCGAACAGTCCCACACGTCGGGGCCGTTGGCTCCCAGCCGGTAAGCCTCGCCGACCTGCCCCATCGCGAACTCGATCGCCGGAGACTCGCCGCCGGCCAAGCCGACCGCCCCACCGTCAGAGCACCCACCGGCCGGCCCCGACTTCACGTGCGCCAGCAGCTCGGTGGCGAACAGCTCCCACTCGGCGTACTTGTCCGGGAAGGCCGACACCTGCACTGTCTGCGCCGCCTCACCGAGGGCCATCTGCTCCCAGCCGGCGACGTCGAGCAGCCCCCGCGGCGAGCCGCCGTTCGGGCCGTCGGTCCCGCCGAAGAACGCCGAAGCTGAATAGTCGACCTCCATCAGCTCCTCCGGGGCGCCCCAGCCAGCCTGGGGGCGCTGCTGGAACAGCCCTACCGAGTCGTGGTTGCTGCCCACGGCGTCGTGCGGCAGGTCGAGTGTCTCCGGGTACACGTCGCTGGCGTGCATCTGGAACTTCGACTCGACCGCCACCGTCATCAACGCCACGATCAGCCCAGGATCCGGCACCCCAAGTTCGGTGCCCTTGGTCAGGATCCCCGAGGCGTAGGCCACCTGGTCGGCGTCGAGCGTGATCGTCTCCCCAGACGTCGAGGTGCCAGTGAACGGGCCGGCCGTCGGGGGTTGGCTTTCGGCGTCGAGCGTCAGTTCCGCGCTCAGCCGGCGGTGGTCGGACTCCAGGTCGGAGGTCTCGTGGTTGAGGAATGTCGCGCCCGAGGCCAGTAGGTAGTCGATGACGCCGCCACGGTCGCCGGTCGCCCGGCCGCCGGCAGGCTCCGGCAGCGCGGCGAACGACGGAACGGTCTCCGAAGCGCGCAGCCACTTGTCGAGGTATTTCGACGACGGGTAGTGGACGTTCAGGTCACCGCCGACCAGCACCGGGCCGTTTGCGCGGAGCCGGTTGACCAGCTTGTTGAGGCTGCCGATGTACTCCTTGAAGAGGCCGTGGCGTCCTTTGCCGCCGGGGGAGGCGTGCACCGAGACGACCGAGACCACTTGGTCGCCGGACTTCAAGGTCACCCAGTTCGCGTACCGGGTGCCCCACTTGACGCGACGCGAGTGCATCAGTTGGGTACCGGCGGTGACCCGGGTCCACTTGTCGTCGCGCCACAGCACCGGCGTCTCGCGGGCATCGAATGGCGCGGAGGCCCGGAACGACTGGTAGCCCTTCGGAGTGATCTGTGCGTCAGGGCGTCGGTACGCCTCGTTGAGGGTCACAAAGTCCGGCCTGTCGGCGACGACCTTCCGCAGGTCCCGCGCATACGCGGCCGGTGACAGCCCGAAGTAGAGGTTGGCCTGAGTCAGCCGCACCTCACCCCCGATCCCCGTGGGGGAGCCTGCGGGCACAGGCACCGCGGTTCCACTGCCCGAACCGACCGGCCCAGTGCCGAACCGCACGCCGCGCTCGGCCAAGAACGGCACCGGGTCGACCGTCTCGTCGTTGACCCACACCGAGAAGTGCAGGTGGTTACCGGTCGACAGCCCCGCCGTGCCGACCGCCCCCACCTGCATGCCTGGCTGGACCACATCGCCGGTCTTCACCGAGGCGGCGCTCATGTGCCCGTAACTCGTCCTCACACCGCCACCGTGGTCGATCTCCACGAGGTCCGGCCCTGCCCAGCTCGAAGGCCCAGCAGTGACTACCCCGCCCGACGCCGTGTAAACGGGAGTCCCTGCGGCAGCCGAGGCGTCCACGCCGTCGTGCAGCTTGTACACGCCAGTCACGGGGTGCAGACGCATGCCATACGGTGACGACACCGTGCCCTGCACAGGGTTCGTCCACTCGCCGGAGGCCTGAACGAAACCGGTGTTGCAGGTCGTCGAGGTGCCGAGGTGCCACGCCAGCGCCAGGTCGTAGATCGCCGGGGCAAGCTCGTCGGCCCGATCGAACGGCATCAACGCCAACGACTCCTCGTAGGCCGTGCGCACCCCATCTGCGGCCCGGTCGTCGTCCGGGCCGTCGCTGAGCACGCGGGTCTGACCACCGGGGTTGCTCGGGTCCTCGACGATCCTCACGCCGGCCGACAGGTCGGTCGTCGAGCGCCGGCTCTGCGAGGAGGCCGCGTGGGCGTCCAACGCCTCGTCGAGCAGTTCGGCCAGGAAGTCGCTCGACTCCTCCAGCTCCAGAAATTCTCGAGCTTTCGGTGGCTCCACGCCCCACTCTTCCGCGGACGCCACGGCGTCGTCGTGCACGAGCCCGAACGGTCCCATCGGGGCGTCTTCGTCGACCATGGCGGCGATCTCGGCGTCGGTGGCGTCCGGGTCCTGCTGGTAGCTGCCGTTGCCGAGCTTGTGCGCGGTCGCCGCCAGCACCTCCCAGGCCGGGCCTGACCGCGAAGCGGAGTCGCCGGTCACGTCGATCATCTCGTGGCTGACCCCGTCCGTGGTCGCGGCCTCCACGGCGGAACCGAAGTCGGTAGCCCGGAACGACCCGGCGCCCGAGGACGACTGGCTGATCGCGGCGAAGGGCAGGGCCACGAGGACTACGACGAACGCGACCGAGGCCGTGATCCAGCGGCGGGCCTTCTTCGACTTCAGCGCACCGAGAGCCCCACCGACCGCGGTACCGGCCGGCCCCACCATCGAGCCGATACGCGCGCCAGCGGCGACACTGGACTTCACGTCGCGGGCCGCCGACATGGCGGAATCGGGCTTCACGACTACATACATGCGAAGACAGCGCACACACGCTGCCTCAGCGCAAGTCGGCCAGCGTGAGATCGGGGGCCGGATCGCCGGGCCGCTGCGGGTGGACGTCGTCCCAGGTCTTGTCGCCGGACAGGGCGAACCAGGACGCGGCCGAAGCCGATCCGAAGATGTAGACGTTCTGAGTCTCCGGGTCCAGAACTTTCAGTGCCATGAGGGGCTCGCATTCTGCTCGGGGAGGTCTTGCGTGGGGAAGGTGTGCGGCGCTATCCCGGTTCGTCCTCGCGGAGCGCCCGGGTTTCGATGCGGGATGCGATGTCGCCCGCCCCGCAACCGTGCGCGCTCCTGACCCGGCAGGCCGTCGCCGGCCTTCACCATCCCGCCCGTGCACGGGCGGACCACCTATTCAGTGGCCTCCTCATCCGGACGGTTCCGGTGCAGTCCGACCAGGTGCCCCGCCGGCAGAGTGGCCTTCGGCTTGCCTCCGCGGCCGTACCACTTCTCGGCCTGCCCATAGAGGGCGCAGAGTTCGTCGGCTCGCTTGGCGTCGATGCCGGCTTCAGCAGCCTCGATCACCTCGGTAGTCGTGCGGCACCCGGCGCGACGGAACGACGCGATGTGCGTCGGCTTCACTCCCATCTGAATCAGCCCGATCACGCCTCTGAACGCATCGGCGTGGAGGCGACCTCTTTCGCGGCCGTAGTTGTGCTCGAACTGCGGGAGAGTGTCGTATCCGCGGCGCGAACCGGTGGTGAGTTCCTTCGCGTAGCGCTCGAAGTCCGACCACGTGCCGCCCACATCAGCCAATACCCTGCACATCTCCGCAGTGGCATTCCTGATGCCCCGGACGTGAATGCTGGTCCATCCGGCATCCGGCATCCGGCATCCGGCATCCGGCATCCGGCATCCGTCAGGTGGCGGAGGTCGGCGATCGTGAGCCGTAGGCCGTCGCTCTGATGGCCGGTCAGTACGTAGTGCCGGTCCTGCTGGGCGGTGGCCGAGTCGGGTCGGGCGAACCAGTCGGCGGGGATCCCCCGCAGCGTGTCCATCCAGTCGATCATCGCGATGCCTTCGGATTCTGCCATCATCAGTGCGGTAGCCGGGATGCCCTCGGCCGCGAAGTCGAGAGCTTCGGCGATCGTGCACCCGAGCTTGAGGTAGTGGCTCAAGGCCCGTGCGTTGTCGATGCCGGAGTCGATAGCAGAACAGTAGGCCGCGGCTGTCAGGCCGTTGCCGAACCCGAAGGCGTCGATCTCGGACTTCCGGGACATCGCCGCCCGGCAGATGTCGAATCCGAAGTGCGGGGAGCGACCAGCCTTGAAGACGGCCTCGACGATCTCGTGCGGCAATACCCGGGCCCGGTGCCTGCCGCTGGGTCCCTTGCGGTCGTAGCTCCGCCTGGGGTCGGCCTGGACCTCGTCCTCGTACAGCGCAACCTCGCGACCGACCTTCACCCATTCGGCACGGTTGTTCGGGTCGTCGCCCCACACCTGAGCGCCGACGTAGGTGTAGTCGAGGGCTTCGTCGTCGGTCAGGACGATTCCGGCCTTAACGGCGTCGCCGAACAGCTCACGGACACTAGGCACACTTTCGAGGTGCTCGATCGTGACGGTGTCGCGGACGCCAGCGTCGGTAGCGAGTAGTACGAAATCGGCCGCGACCTCCGAGCGGGTCAGCCAACGGATCGCCTCTAGACCGGTGGTCTCACTGAAGATGTCCATGTTCATGCCGCCTCTCGTGCGCAGTCGGTGTGCAGTGCGTCCCAGTCCCGCCGGAACGCGAGTCGGTCCTTGATCACGCCGTAGACGACCTCGCGGTGGTGAACCCAGTCGCTGGCCAGTAGTGCGGTACGTGTCTTCAACCTCATGCCACGACAGTGTCCGGACGCAGGGCTCCTGCTCCCCGGCCGGCGAGAACAGCTCCCGCCAGGTCAGGCGCCTCGACCACGTCGCCGGCCCTGCTCCACTTCATCTTGATCGGAACGACCTCGATGCGTGACGCCGTCAGCTCGGTGACCACTCGCGGCTCGACCATCACCGCCTCCGGGTCGTCGAGGTCCGCGTCGGAATGCTCGATCGTCTTGCTGGTGGCCACCACGGCGGCCACCACGATGTCTCCGCGCTCCGGAAGCCGGGGCATCCCTGAGAGGGCATGCTCGAACGCGACGCCGTCGACGGTCACCTGACGGCCCTCCAGGGTGAAGTTCGCCATCCGCGCACCACGTCGGGTCTTCCGGTTCTCCCACGCCGTCACCACCCCGGCCACCAGATGGCTGCCCTCGGTGGCGCGGTGCAGGCCCACGGGTGACCCCTCGAACACGTGACCGCTGCGATAGTCGACATGCCGGGCGAAGTCATAGCCGGCCAACACCGGACCGAACGTCTTCATCGGGTGCTCCCCGACCGAGACGCCGAGCCGGTGACGCTGCCGGATCGACAGCTCAAGCGGCGACCACTCTCGCGGGTCGGTCACCGATGGTGCCCCGGCACGGACCTGCTGCATCATCGCGAGTCTCGGCAGGTCGAAGCGGTCGAAGGCGCCGGACTCGATCAGCGCCTCGACGGCCGTGATCGGCACTCCGATCCCCTTCAGCCGAGTGACGGCGTCGATGAAAGACACGAACGGCCCGTTCAGGTGGCGCTCGATCAAGACCTTGTCGCCGTTGCTGGCCACGTCCCGGATCTCCGACAGCCCAATCCTGATCTCGCTGCTCGACCCCGGCTCAGGAGCGGTTGCGGACCCGGAGAGGTTCACGTCGGGCGCCAGCACTTCGATGCCCTCGTTGCGCAGGTCCCGGATCGCCATCAGCCGGCGATACTCGTCTTTCTGCGACACCGCCAGGATCGCGGCCCCGTAGGCGAGCGGCCAGTTCGCCTTGAAGTAGGCCGTGGTGTAGGCGAGGTGGCCGTAGGCCGCTGAATGCGAGCGGTTGAACAGGTACTGGCTTGAGGCGTCGAAGGTCCGCCAGAGCGTCTCCAGCGTCGCGGTGCGGAACGGGACCTTCGGTGTGCCGTCGGGGCGAGTCGGGCTCTCGCCCTGTCTGATGAAGACCGGCTTGAGCGCGTCCATCTCGGCCTGGATCTTCTTCGAGAACGCCTTCCGGAGCCGATCCTTCTGGGCCGGCTCGAAACCGGCCACCCTGTCGGCGAGCTGCATCAGGCTCTCCTGATAGCAGATAATCCCGTAGGTGTCGTCGAGGATCCCCGCAATCACTTCCTGCTCCGCCGGCACCGAGGTGTACATCCCGTAGTCGACCTCCTCGCGGCCGGCCTTCCGCTCGACGTACCGAGTGTGCATGTTGGCGCCCATCGGGCCGGGCCGGTAGAGGGCTACTAGCGCTGAGAGGTCGCTGAACTGGGTTGGCGCTACCTGCTCGCAAAGCTGGGTCATCCCGGGGGAGGCGAGCTGGAACAGCCCCGGGGTCCTGCCTTGACGTAGCAGAGCGAAGGCCGCAGCCACCCTGGGATCGCCGGCCGTGTCGGGGTCCGGCAGCGACTCCATCCGGACAATCTCGCCGGTGGTCTGCTCGATGTAGCCCTCGGCGACCGCGACATAGTCGAGGTTGGTGATGGCGAGGGCGTCGAGCTTCAGCATCCCGAACTTGTCGATGTCGCCGCCGTCCCACAAGGCGACCGAGACCGCAGAGGTGGCGCCGTTCTTGTCGCGTTGCTTCCTGGTGGGGAGCAAGTCGGTCAATGGCTCGTCGGAGATCACAATCCCCGCTGGGTGGATTCCCTCGCCGGCCACGATCCCCTCGAACGACCTCGCCAGCTCGACGATCCGCTGGGCCTCGAACGAGTTCTCGACGAGAGACCGAAACTCGGCCGCGGCGGCATTGCGCGGGTTGAACAACTCGCAGAACGGGAGCGGCACCGCGCCCTTGCTGGGAATCTTCGCCACCAGCGTGAGCCCGACCGGAGTCAGGCCGAGCACCCGGGCAGCGTCCTTGATTGCTCGCTTGGACTTCGACCCCTGGAAGGTCCCGATCCTGGCCACGTAGTCGGTGCCGTACTTGGCCGCGACGTACTCGAACACCTCGGACTGCCGGGCCGACTCGAAGTCGACGTCGATGTCCGGCATCCCGGCGCGCTCGACGTCGAGGAACCGCTCGAACAGCAGCCCGTTCGCCAGTGGCTCAAGCTGATGGATGTGCAGGCTGTAGGCGACCGCGGATCCTGCGGCTGACCCGCGGCCCGGGCCGACCTTGATCGGCTTCTTCGCACCCGGTATGCCCTCGGGGTGCTCACTGGTTGGCAACCCTCGATCAGACCGCGCCCACGCCAGAACGTCGTGAATGATGAGGAAGTAGTCCTCCAGTCCCATCGAAGTGATGGTGTCGAACTCGAACCGGAGCCTGGCTTGGGCATCCGGGGAGAAAGGAAGGCCGTAGCGCTCCTTGGCGCCCGCGAGCACCAAGTCCTTGAGGTAGCCGGCGGCCGACTCCTGGCCCTCCGGGAGCGGGAACTTCGGCAGCCGCAGCGGCTTGAGTGGCAGCACCGACCCTTCGACCAGATCCGCGACCACTACCGTGTTCGACACGGCCTCCTGCCACCGCTTCCCAGCGTGCAGATCCCGCATCTCCTGCTCGGTCCGCAGGTGGTAGCCGGTGCCGTTGAAGCTGAACCGGTTCGGGTCCGACAGGGTCCTCTGGGTCCCGTTGGCCAGCCAGGCATCATGGGCGGCGGCGTCCTCGGGTCGGGTGTGGTGCGAGTCATTGGTGGCGACCAGGCGGGTGCCGGTGACGTCGGCGAGCGCGGCCATCTTCGGGAGGTTCTCTCGCTCGGCGGCGAGGCCGTGCTCCATAATCTCGACGAAGACATGCTCGCGGCCGACGCACTCGACCAGGGTCTCGACCGCCGCCTGGGCCCCGGCTACGTCTCCGACGGCGACTCGGGATGCGACCGGACCGCCGAGGCAGCCAGTCAGCACGATCAGGCCTTCGCCGTGCTTACGCAGCAGCGCGTAGTCGACCAGCGGCTTGCCGAAGAAGGAGTCCTCGGCCGCGGCGAGCATGGCACAGAGGTTTCGCCAGCCGGTCTCGTTGCGCACCAATACCGTGAGGTGGCTGTTCTTCGTGGTCTTGACCTGGCCGGTGACGACGTCGATCCGCTCGCAGGTAGTCTTCGCGAACCTCGCATCCGGGTCGAACGGATCGGCACCCTCGGGGATCAGCGCCAGGTAGATCTCGCACCCGAGGATCGGCTTGATGCCCACGGCCCGGCACGCGCGGTCGAACTTGAACGCTCCGGCCAGTGAGCCGTGATCGGTGATCGCGGCGGCGGGCTGGCCGTCGGCGACGGCGGAATCGACCAGATCGGTGAGGGTCGTCAGCCCGTCGAGCCGGGAGTATTCGGTGTGAACGTGCAGATGTACGAAGGTCACGCACAGATGGTGTGCGGCCGAGGCGCGGATGCTCCCCTATCCGGCGGCCAGCTCCTCAAGGTGTGGCCAGTAGAGGTCCCGGATGGTTGTCAGTTGCGAGGTGAGCTGATCCAGTTCGTCCGGCCAGCTCCTCAAGGTGTGGCCAGTAGAGGTCCCGGATGGTTGTCAGTTGCGAGGTGAGCTGATCCAGTTCGTCGCGGGCTACGAACTCCACCGGCTGGCGGGCCTCGATGTCCACGCCGTCGTGCAGGCTTGCGAACAGGCTTGCGTAGCTGCGTTCGCCGTCGGGGTCCGGCACGTCGTGGAGGAAGGACTCGGCGAGCCCCGCGACCGAGCGGAGGACCAGAAGCGTCTTGTCGTGGGGCATGTCGGCTCCACCGCTCGTGGCGTCCACTACATCCAGCAGGTCGTCGGCGATCAGGGCGTGCGAGGCGCCGCGGAGGGAGCCGAGGAGTCCGGCGGCGGAGTCGTATGCCCATTGTTCGTCGTCGGAGGCGAAGTAGTTCTCCAGGCTGATCGAGTCCAGCAGTTCGTCTGGTTCACCGGCCAGCCAGTCGGCGACTCGCGCCTGGTCGACCTCGTTGTCGATGTCGAGGCCGACGGTCGCGAGGATGTCGATCCAGGTGCCGGACTCGATGTCGTAGAGGCCGCTTGCGAGCAGTTCGAAGACGAGACGGACCGACCATGTGTCGTCGTCTTCCAGATCGAGGTCGCCGGTCTCGGGGCCACGCACCTGGTAGCGGCCAGCGAGCCGCTCCGGCAGCCACATCAGCGGGTGCCACATAAACTCGGGGCGGACGCCGGTCCAGCGCTGGGCAGGGTCCTTCGGGTAGATCGGGAACGGCACCGCGGCGAGCGTCGAGGTGAGCACGGCTTCGGCCGGTAGCCCGGAGGCCTCCCTGAACTCTCGGAACCGGCTGGCCGCGCGAACGGCCGCGCGGCATAGCAGCAGGGACTCTCCGGGCTCGGTGAGGAATGGTCTCCGAGTCAGCTCTTTCATATCACGGTCCTTGGTCATCGGTGCTTGGCAACCTACACACACAGACATGCGTAGACGCCAGCACCTCCTCAATCGTCAACTCAATCAGCTCGATGTCAAACGGGTCGTGTTGGCCGAGGATGTCGAGCGCGCGCTCGCGCACCGCCTCGAACCCATCAGCATCCATCCGGATCTGCCGCTGGTGCGCAATGTCCGTGATCACCGACTCCATCTCGGGGTTCGGCCGCGTCGGTAGCCCGACCACGGTCACCACTCGTTCCGCTCCACATTCCAAAGAGTGTGCGGTCCGGGGACGATCGCTCCCCGCGCGGATGCCTGCGAGCTACAACGACGCCTGCGAGTACGGGGACCGCTGTCGTCGAATGGCAGCGCGTGAACGGATGGGTCCTATGCCGAGCATGTGTGGATCGCGCCGAAATCCAGGACATCGGTGACGGTTACGACCGACAAGGCACGCGCGCGCCCGAAAGAGCTACGACGAACCAAGACTTCTCTTGATCCGTGAACGTCGGGGCTCCATCGTGATTAGGGTTGGCGCGTGAACTCGGGATCGCCTGAGCCTGGCTACCTGCGAGCGTTTGGCCTTGGCATCTTGACCTTTGTTGCCGCCGGTGCCGGCGCTTACCCCCTTGGCCTCAGCCCGATCGCCCAGGGGTGTCTGGCCGGCGGATTCGCGCTGGTTCCTGTCGGGTTCACCTTGCTCGGCTCCCGGATGCGGGATCTCGGCATCGTGTTCATGGTCCTTGGCCTGGTAATCGCCGTGGCAGCGGGCTGGCAATCGCGCGACCACATCATCGACGGGGGTTGGGAAGCGATGGCGCCGGGTCCGGACGAACCGGCCGATGACGTCGCGCCGCCCAAACGCTCGCCAGACGCCGATTCGCCCAGTAAGAAGAGCGACTCGAATCCTGGCGATAAGTCGGCGGCGAAACCGAAACCGGACTCCCCAACCGACGACGGCGGCGAAGCTGCCCCGCCATCTGAACCGAAGTCGCCGCATGCCAGTTCGCCCGGCTATGTGACGCTGGATATCGACGGTGGAGTCGTGAGCCAGCAGGTGCCGCGGATCGCCGCCGAAGTCGAGCAGGGATACGGCGGCAGCCAGCGCGTGGTCATCTCGATGTGGGACCTGGGAAGCTCGACGATCGAATGGGATCTGGAACAGCCTACCGGCGGGACGGTCATCGGCACCTCGATGGCCGCCCCGGCCGACTCGATGACCATCGTCGAGGACCTCCATCCAGACGACGGTGGCACCTACCGTCTCAAGATCCGCAACAAGGACACTGGCCGCGCGTCAGAGAGCACCGTCGAACTCAGCGCCGATCCGCGTAGCCCGTCTGTCCTCCAGCGATCGGCTGGCGGCAGCCCGAAGGTGTCCGTGGTGGCAACCGAAGGCAAGCTCTGTGAGGGTATCCGGGTCTCGGTGAGGGGCACCGAGCTGGGCAACGCCGAGTCGGTCGCCATCAGCCTCGACAGCGGAGAGACAGCTGAGTCCGGCATCTCGCCAGACGCAATCGGCAGTGACTACGTCGGCTTCTATCTCAGCTCGGAGCGCTGCACTGGCAAGCCCGAGAAGGTCGGCACGCTCGAAGTCAAGGGATCTGATGACCAGACGATCGTCACTAGCAGCAACCTCGTGGTTCCGAACTGATCGAACCGCGCGAAGGCCAGGACCCTCCTCGCAAGGACAGCTGTGTTGGCGTCGGTCGCCGTCAACGAGCGGGCACCAGGCCAGCCGATAGAGTGATGACCCATGGGCCTGTTCTCCAACGCGCCGACCAGGGTGTACCTGATCGAGGACCACTCCGACGGTGACAATCCGCCGTACACCAGGTACTGGAAGCACGTGTACCTAAGCCTGGACAAGGCAAAGGCCGGTATCGAGACCTACGCCAAGCACGGTTCCCGTGGCCCGCTCCGCTGGGTTGATCGCGGCGGCGTCCAGTACGCCTACCCAGCAGCGAGTGACGACGCGGTACAGGAGCTGTACAGGGTGATCACGCTCGACGTACGGACCGATGATCAGCCCGAGCCGTGAGACACGGCCGCGGGTCAGCTCCGTGGTAGGCCACAGCCCATGAGGTGGCGACGGCGTGCCAGTTCCGATGACGACGACTCGCCCGGCGGTTGTGCTGATGGTCGCCCATTGGAGACGGAGCGGGCCACGCCCACCGGGCTCGATGGCGAGCACGCCGTATGGCCGGGCAAGCCCCGGCCGACGTTGCCGCATCCCTCACCCCGTGCCCTGGCCGAGGACTGGTTGCGCTCGTTGACGATCAGCGCCGAGCCCGGCATGACCCCGGACCGCGCTGTGGCGCTGATCAACCAGGTCAACCGCCCCGGATCGACGCCGATACAGATCCGCACACCGCTGCCAGCGGACGACGCGCAGGCCTTGAAAGATTCCATTGCCTGGAACAACGAGATGCGCAGCCGACAGGCATGGCTGAACCTGCTGGTGGAGGGCCTGTTGATCGACTGGCTAGCGGATGCGACCGGGCAGGATCGCAATGCGGTGATCCAGCGGCTGGCGTTGGCCGTCGATAAGCATCTGACGCCAGGAGTGGACTGAATGCGGTCCGCCGATTCCAGTGCGGCAAGGCCGTCAACGAGTTCGAGGAGTCACCGGCCGACACAGCCGAGGCGGTTCACGGCTGCGAAGCCCAGGACGTCGAGCACGGGCCGGCGCTCATGGTGGTCTCGGGGCGGAGTGGTGGCCGCCCACTCCGGACGGCCGGCAGTCTAGGTCGGCGGGGCGCTACTGGTTCTCTCGTGTGCGGGACTTGCTGGCGATTCGGGTGAAGAGTCCGTAGGCGCTGGAGCCATCGGCGTGCATGCCGTGGCGTAGGTAGTGGTTGAGATTTCGGTTACGTGTGGTGCCGGTCATACGTCCACCGAGGGTGTGAACATGGTCGCGGACTGCGCGGCCTAGGGCGGTTCCGGCTCCTTGGCTCTTGGGCCATGCGCCGAAGGTGTGGGCGAGGTGGTCACCGGGTAGCTGTCGTCGACGTGTGTCTGGTCGGATAGCGAGGGCAGCTCGTGCTTTCCCGTTGTCGTAGTACCACAGTGTTGGTGTTCGCCAGATCGCAAGGCCGATGGCCACGATTGGTATGAGGGCTGGCGTTGTCGCCAGTAGTACGGAGACGAGTATCCATGGAATGAGTTCGGGTGGCAGGTCGGTGCTGCGGAGCGGGGATACAGCCCATACGGTGAGCACGATGGCGATGCTGATCCCGGCCCAGTGCAGCGGACTCCACATATAGGCCTGGGCGACCACCACGGCGGCCCTGACCCGCGTTCGGCGATCGCTGAAAGGGACGGTGCGGGGGCCGTCGGGAGGTCTGGTTGTCATTAGGGCTTTCGCACCGGAGTTTGCCGGTGTGACGTAGGTGTGTTGGTCCGTGCCCGTGGTGTCCTGACCTTAGCGCGGCGGTGAAAGCGACCTCGACCTCGGTGGAGGTCTCCTCGCTGGGCACGACCTCGGTGACCCACTTGCAGTAGACGAGGTTCTTGATGATCAGCACCTCCGTCCCAGTCCTGGTGAAGTGCGTCGCGCCGTAGATCCAGATGCTGTTCGGGGTGTACTCCACCCACCGGACTCTCCAAACGTCTAACGCATCGAGCGGGATCTACTGCTGTACGTCGAACCGGAGTCGCTGACTCGGGAGGGGGTGTAGGCGAGCCTCTAGAAGCGGTGGCCTGCGGCACCCCTTTTGCACTTGTCGAGCTGATTGCGTCACCAGGGCGCTGGTGGGAAAGAGATCACGTTAGTTGGTCGAGAAACCGGCCTTACGCGTCACTGTGTGATTTGGGAAAGATCGGCCCATCCGTGCTGCTGGGAAGTACTGCCTTGGAAGGAGGAGTATGCAAACTGTCTTCCACCGATAAGGTCATCGCCGTTATCCATGCCGACCCCAAGGCCGAAATTGCCGAACGAAAGTGAGAAGTCGAAATCACCTCCGTCGTCCTCCCACCAGTAGAAGACCACATCACACCTAGTCTGGCCCAGGTCCCTGCCCCCTATTGGTCCCCAGGCGTCGCCGTCGTTGTTCAGTCCTGGCCAGTTGGTCTCTAGGTACTCAGTTCCGCTGCAACCCCTGCTCTTCGCCTTCAATGAGATCTCCGCATCACCCGCAGACCAAGGTTCGTTGTCATCAATTAGAGCAACGGCGATCACGTCTACCGAGTACGCGGGTACAACTGCCGCCGCCGTCAGTAAGGTCTGCGACGGTTGGGACCTTGAAGGTGAAGTGACCCGCGACGGGAGGAGATTGCCTTCCTCGTCAGTGCGCTCGTTGAGGCTGAGCACGATAACCGGCAGCTTTGGTGCGACCTGCGCATCTAGCTGGACAGCACTTCCATCTGAATCATAGGCGGTGATTGTCGTCAGCTTCGTGTCATCAACACCCTGCGGCATGTAGGCCACCAGCGGTGCATAATTTGCTGCGTCCCATGAGTCAAAGTTTGCGGGAACAGCGACCTGAAGGCGCGGAATGGCTGCTGCTTCGAATGCGATCTCATCCCTCTCTTGGCGATCCTCGGCGACTTTAGCGGAGAAAGTGGGATCATTGGCAAGCGAACTCCACAGAGCATTCGTATCACCGTCGAAACGCTTTTTGATAGCGCCGTGAAGTGTGTCTCGCAGACTCGGATCGACGACTGCCGTAGCCATCTTTCTCGCGAGATAGTCTAGTGAACGGTTGACCTCTGGATCGGCCATCGCACTGCTTTGAATTCTGGGCGCCGCATTAGCCGGACTCTGCAAATGAAGTCCTAGAGTGGCAACCGCGATCAGAAGTAAAGCGGCGTAGTGACCGCCAACATTACGTGCATGACTAGTTGCCTGACCGCTTGACTTGACGAATGTACGCCACATATTGCCCTCGCCCCAGATAATAAATATTAGGCTTTGCCCCTGGCAGGTCAGGCTAGGTGACGTGTCGCACACCTGTCAATGAGGACCCCGGATGCCCCCTACCGGCCGCTCCGCGAGGCAGCCGATCAACAAGCGCATTGGCACCGACCGCCATGCGGAACGCGACGGCCGCGTACTGGTCGCACTTGCAGCCCAACGGGCTACGCTGGAAGCCGGTCGACTCAAGGTCGGGCCAAATTTCCTATGACACACTCGCGCGGTTTTCGACAGGAACAGGGTATGAACGCGGACACTTCGGCGCAGCGGGAGCGCGAACAGCGGTTCCGAGAGATCTACGACTCGGCGTACGTTGATCTGCTCCGCTTTGTGCGGAGGCGTGTTCACGCAACCCACGCGGAGGATGTTGTCGGTGAGGTCATGCTCGTCGCGTGGCGCCGGCTCGACGATGTGCCCGCCGACATGTCGGCGGCGCGCGCCTGGCTCTTCGGCGTGGCACGCAAGACCCTTCACAACACTCACCGCCGTGAGACCAAGCACGATGCCGCCGCGGTCCGTCTGGCTGAAGTCCGTGACGGTCTGGGCGACCCAGGCCAGCACCCTGACCTGGTCGCCCACCGAGTCGACATCGCCGCGGCCTGGCCACTTCTGAGCGCGACACACCAAGAAGCGATCGCACTGTCGGTCCTGGACGGGCTGAACGCGTCCGAGGCGGCCACGGTGCTGGGTATATCGCCGACTGCCTTTCGCCTGCGGCTGTCCCGTGCCCGGCGCACCCTGCGGCGCCACGTCCACTCCACCAGCGCCGGTGACAGCGCGCCCGGTGTTTTTTCTTCCGATAGGAGCCCGTGATGAACAAGCACGCCACTCAGGCCATGACCGCCGCCGCGATACGCGACCTCGACCCAGCACCGGCGGCTGTCCTCACCACCGTAGAACGCGAACGCGCCGAGGCCACCCTGGCCCGCATCCTGGGCACCCCCGGCGACGATCAAGTCCCGGAGGAGTCCGGTCGGCCGCGACTGCGGCGGGTTCTGGTGCTGGCTGGTCTGGCCCTCACCGGAGTTGCTCTGCCC
>JBOFLH010000341.1:0-43562 GCA_051657765.1 Nocardioides sp.
TTGTGGAAGTCGTCCCCATCTTTGATGGCGTCGGCTCGCGGGTCGCACAAGAACTCCGCTTCGTGACGCTCCTTGACCTTCGCCCAGTGCTGCCAGAGCCAGTAGTTGAACGTGTGGTAGGTCCATGTGGAGACGGCCGATCGCTCCGGGTTGTACTTGGGCGCAGCCTCAAGAATCCAGAGCATGAGGTCTTGGCGAGCGTCATCGAGTTGATCGCCGTACCAGTTGCGCTGCCGAGCCACCTTGTGCAGGCGGGCGCCGGCGATGTCGAGCATCTGCTCGACCACCTCGGGCGGATGCTCGGCCCGCCTGTTCTCGATGTTGCTCATCGCGGGTCTCCTCCATGCCAGATGGGTCGTGCCCCGTCGGGCGCCCAACGGTCCTGCACCGCAGCCAGGCAGGAAGCGTTCGCCGCCGCGTGGGCCTCGGCCAAGTCGGCCAGCGCCAACAGGCCCGGCCGGCGTTCGTCCCTCTCCTTACCTCTCGCTTCTGGCCAGTCGTCGCCAGCAACCAAGGTGCGGAGACCGTCGGGGGTGCCGCACCGCCAGCATCCGACGTCCAGCGCCCACCCGGTTGGGAGTGGGCGGATGATGACTGAGCCGGAGGGCAACCCCTGGAGGGATAGCACCCCGGCCCGGCAACCGTACAGGTTCGCCCGGGCCAGGTTCGCCTCGGACAGGTTCGCCTCGGACAGGACCGCCCCGGTCAGGTTCGCCTCGAACAAGTTCGCCCGAGTCAGGTTCGCTCCGTACAGGTCCGCCTCGGACAAGTTCGCCCGAGCCAGGTTCGCCTCGGTCAGGTCCGCCTCGGACAAGTTCGCCCGGGTCAGGTTCGCTCCGTACAGGTTCGCCCGAGTCAGGTTCGCCCGAGTCAGGTTCGCCTCGGCCAGGTTCGCCTTGTGCGGGTTCGCCTCGGTCAGGTCCACCCCGGTCAGGTTCGCCCCGAACAGGTGCGCCCCGGCCAGGTATGCCCCGGACAGGTTCGCTCCGGCCAGGTTCGCCTCGGACAGGTTCGCCTCGGACAGGTTCGCCCCAGACAAGTTCGCCCGGGTCAGGTTCGGACGCTTTCTGGCCGCGCGGGCTTGGGCGAGGATCGTGTCTACCTCGGTACGGTTCATCGGGGGTCTCCTTCGTGCCACAGCGGGCGATAGGCGGTCGGCGGGCGGAGTAGGCCGTCGTCGTAGTTCTGGGCCATCGTGTAGAGCGTCTCGCCAGAGGCGAGCCGCGCCCACGGGTGCGAGCGCACGCTGTACCCGAACGACGGGCCCGGCAGGTCGATCAGCGTGCCGGGGTCGGCCGCTGGCTGCTGGGTGCGCGAGACCCAGCGTCGGAACGTCAGGTCTCCACCGGGCGTGACGTCAACCTCGGCCACCGCCGTGTAGCCGGTGTACTGGAACGACCAGGCGCCCGTGCCGGTCGTGCGTGTCTCCTCCGCAGAGATGTGCAGGGTGTCGCGGTCGACCGCGCGAGCGGCCTCGATCCAGTAGTACGACCCATCGGCGCGGTTGGGCAGCACCTGCACGCCGCGGTTGGCAGCCCTCACGCAGCCTCCAATCTGCACAACTGCCGATGAGTGAACCATGCGGCCCGAGGAGAACGTGTCGCCGTACAGCCACACCACGCGATTGTCGGCGAGCGGCACCGAGATGCTGACGTCGCCACCGCCCCACTCGTCATCCGGCAGGGACAGCCACAGCGCGTCATAGGCGGCCGCCGTGGCCGGTGCTGGCTTGTGGCAGCGCATGGACTGCACCACGCGCCCCTCGCCCGCTACAGCGGTCTCGGTGGACGGTGAGCACGCCGCAGCGACCAGAGCACACATGGCCGCCGCGACGGCGATTCGGGGGAAGGTGCGCGTCACTGCTGCACCTTCGTGACGAACACCTCGGAGCCCTCGCCGCTGCGCCACGTCTCGATGGCCGTCTGGCCGGACACGAACCACTCGTGGAAGTAGCGAGGCTCGACGCCCCGGAAAATCTGGGCTAGGTAACCTTCGGCAAAGGCGACCGCCTCGGCCTCGGCATCGAACAGTCGAGAGAGGATCGGGCCGCGCTCGTCGACGATCAGCAGGTGGTACATGGTATTCCCTTTCGTCGGGGTTCGTTCTGCGGTATGGCTGCTCATCAGGCGAACGGCACCACCCGTTCGCGACCACCAGCGCGCACCCTGCCCCCTGTGACAGGGCGCGCGCTGGGGTTTCGCACCCGGCCCGCAAGGCCGGGGTGTCTCAGTGGTCGAGGGCGTCGGGGAGGTACTCGGCCAGTTCCAGGAGGCGCTCACTCAGGCTCTCCCAGCTCGAGGCGCTTTCCCTCAGGATCGTTGCGAGGGCGAAGGTGTCATCCTCGTCAGCCAGCAATGCGCGGTTTCTCTCCGCTACCATGCGGCAAGCGTGTGCCAGCGAATCGGCGTTGTGGCAGAGGAACGACAGGGCCTCGACTGCGATGTCGTCGCCATTCACGCGACCACCGCCCCGCCGAAGTCGTCGAGCGTGAGCGGGCGAGCCGCACGCTTCATCTCGCGGATGGCGCGACGACGGATCGTCTCGGCCTTGCCGCGTGCGGTGCGCTTGTGGGTGGTGTGCTGTGCCATGGTCGGTCTCCGTTTCATGGTGGCAGGCTCGTCAGGGTCGGCATGCCAGTCCGACCGACGGGACCGGGAGGCGAAGCCTCCCGAGTCCACGTTTCGCCTCGTGTCAGTTGCTCGGCGGGGGGCCGAGGGTGTCGTATCCGTAGGAAGCGTTCGCGCTGGCGATGTCCTCCCACAGGGTAGCCTCGACCTCATCGGCCGAGCGGCCATCGGCCGCCGAGCCGAGCCAGCACGCCATGTCCTCCAGGCACCAGGCAGGCGCCTCCACGCCGAGGTACGGCATGTCGTCGACGGCCGCGATACCGAACGGTGCGGAGCGCTCGGCCCGAGGCTCTGGTGACGCGCCGCCCATGGCGAGGAAGGCGACCACCGCGACGGCGAGACCGTAGAGCAGGCCGGCCATCATGTCGGCGAGGCGTGAGGGCTGCTTGCGGTAGGCGGCCGGCGGTGGGATGTGGTCGACTCGGGTACTCGGGTCGGGGGCCGGGTAGTTCATCGTTCGTTCCAGGAAGCCGCCCACGACTCGTCCTCGATGTCGTCGAGGAAGGAGGCGCCGAGTTCGGTCCAGTCGACGCGCCACAGACTGCCGATGTCGCGAGTAGCGCTGAACTGGCCGGCCGTGAGGTGCACCTCAAAGCCCTCCCCGTCGACGGGCTCCAGCACGGCCTCAACATTCTCGCGGATGATCTCGCCAGCCTCCCGCGAGATTAGGATTTCATCCCTGAGCCCATGCTGCGCCTGCGCCTCGCGCAGTTCCTCGTGCACGCTTTCCTGCCAGCGCTCATCGTTGTTGATGTGCAGCGCCACCGCCCATGTCTCGCGGTTGGTCCAGCCCTGGTATCGCTCGTCGTGCATGACGGTCCCTCGTTTCGTTGTGGTGCGGTGTGGTTGATACTCGTTCGGTGACATTCGCGGTACGGCGCTCATGCCCAGACCCCCGAAAGCTGCTCGATGAGAACTTCGACGGGCTCGTGGTACGTCGCCCCCAGGAAGAGGACGAATTCGGCCAGGGTTTCGATGAGGTATCGCATCTCGTCTCCACTTCACACATGGCGACCACGTTTGGGTCGCTGCGGTCGGGCGAGGGATCGCACCTCGTCCAGGTGGCCCGCACTAGCGGGCCCGACCTCGGTCCCAATCTGCACACCGTGACCGGCTAGACTGCCTCCCCTCGGAGGTGTTCGGCCGTGCTCGGGTGCGGATCGTCAGCACGGGCCCGTCGCCACGTCCTCCCCTCGCGAGCCCCGGTGTCACGTAGGTGCGTGCCGGTGTCCTCGCTGGTTGGGCGTCCCGTGGTCGGGTGCCGTGCCCACCGTCGCCGTAGTGACGGTGGTTCGCGTTCGCTGTTGAGTTGAGAAGGTCCGTGTGTGCAGGTTGCTCGGTGTGCGCTGTGTCCTACTGATCGCCGCCCTCACGTTGGGAGGTGGCGCCTTCGGTCACTGTGTTGCGCTTCGTTCCTTGCTGGCCTGACGAGAAGAACACTACACGCCGACCCCGGATCGCGCAACCCCAATCTGCACATCGATGCGATCCGTGCTCAGATGCGCGCCCTGTCGGGCGCGAGCGATGGCAGGGAGAGCGAAGGACAGGCCGCAAGCGCTTGCCCGTGGCGCCCTTGTGAGGGCCGCTGATCGTAGCCCCCTTGTCCGGCTGCCTGTGCGGGCTGGGAGGCCGGGAGCGTGGCGCCTGGGTGCCCTCTCGCAGGTGTCAGGGGGTGGGGGGGTGCCCCCCTTGCGCTGCGCCACCGGTACCGCCATGTCTTAGCCGCTGAGATCGAGCGCAGGTTCCAGGGTCGACCAACCGGGAGCGGCCCCAGCCGCTCCTAGCGCTAAGCCCCAGGTCAGGGGGCGCGTCAGCGACCCCCTTGGCCCTTCTGCCGGTGCACCAACTCGGAGCTTGCGCGCCCCGCGGGCGGGCGGAGCCGCCCTGCGCGGTGCGCCTCTAGCGGTCGTTACCGTTCCGTTACCAAATTGTGGATAACTACCCCCCTCGCCAACCCGCTTATACCTAGTGTAAGCAGTTAGCGGCTAGCGAGTAACGAGCTAGAGGCTAGCTAGGTACTCCCTAGAGGTCGTACCTAGCATGGAACGTAGCGCTAGCGCGTAGCGCTTTTCGCGCGCGCGCGCGTGACGCGCGCACACACGCACGAGGCGGGACGCCCGCCCACGAACTTGCCCCGCGTCGACAGGGCGCACGGCGCCCGACCCTCGGGCACGTCGGCGGGGCCCAGCATGAAGGTGGACCGGATGCCCGGATGGATCGGCTCGGACCGCAAGGCCGAGCTCCCCCCGGACTGGGAGCGCACTCGGCGCCGCATCCTGCGGCGCGACGGCGGTAGGTGCACGTGGACCACGGACTACAAGCGCTGCCGCGAGCCGGCGACGGATGTCGACCACAGGACGCCAGGCGACGACCACAGCGACGAGAACCTCCGCTCGCTGTGCGCGCCGCACCATCGATCGAAGTCCGGCCGCGAGGGCGCGGCTGCGATGCATCAGAAGCGGCGCACCAACGCCGCGAAGTTCAGGCGCGATGAGGAGCACCCCGGGCTCCTGTGACCGCGCCCCCAGGCTGGTCGAGCGATCCTCCTCTCTCGCTCCCAGCCAGCGCCTCGTGATGTGCAGATTTGAACAATCTCCCGCGAGGCGCTATACTTGCCCGTGAAGGGCGCCGGCATCAACCTCTGGCCGGCAGCACAACCTAGAGGACCATGCTCGATCCAGTCGGCCGCGATCGCCCGCGGTGCTGTCATCGCCCTCCTTCAGTGGATCGGCTCGCGGCGTCTGGGTTGCGCATGGCTGAATGCCTGAGCTAGTGGTAGCGCTACGGTCTCCAAAACCGATAGCCGCAGGTTCGACTCCTGCCAGGTGTGCGCGGTTGCTACGCCGATAGCTGGACTTCATCGAGGTGAAGTCCAGTAGCCGCCCTCGGGATATCCCGCCGGAATGACGGGGCCCGAGGGTGGCGCAACGATCACTTGCTCCAAGGTGGAGCAGCGGGCTGTAACCCCGTCGCGGCGGGAGCCGCATGCCAGGTTCGATTCCTGGGTGATCGACACCGTGAGCTCGTAACTAGGAGTCCAAGGGGCTCCGATTGTTCGAGGGCCGGCAGAGTTGCGATTGTCGACTCGCGGTGTGGTGAAAGGCGGGGTCGTTGAGCAACGGCAGCGACCCCGCACATTGACGTGTAGCTCAGTAGGTAGAGCGCCCGGTTGTTACCCGGATGGTCGTAGGTTCAATCCCTGCCGCGTCAGCATTGACCACCCATCCCCTCGTGGGCTGGGTTTTGTAATGCGCTCCGAAGCGATCCCTGTAGCCCGTCATGGGCCGATCACATCGGCGGAGAGCTCGCGGAAGCGCCTAGGGCTTCGCGGCGAGCGGTTGCGATGTCGTTTCGGGTCGCAGCCTTGTCAGGCGTCACCCAAGTGCACGGGCCGCCTACCGGGACGCATGCGCCGGCCCTGTCGGCTCAGTTGGGCCTCGCTTACGAGCGGTATCCCCGATCGAGCCGACAAGGGTTGGCGTGTTTCCGTCTGTAGCTCAGACGGCCCAACACTCCCCGAAGCGCAAGGCTTCGGCAATCCGGGCGCGAAGCTCGGGGCAAGGAGGGCGTGATGCCCAAGGAAATCGTCACCCGGTACGAAAGCGCCGGTGGCAAGGAGAGCGTGAGGCCCCCACATGCCCGCGAGGGGTCCGGCGGCATCTGTGTGCAGGTTGGCTGGCAGCGCTGGGATGCCAGCGGCGACCTTGGCGTCGACGCGCTCGTGCAGATTGGCGTGGTTGACCCGAGCAAGGGGCCGCACGAAGAGGGTCGGGGCTGGTTTATGGATCTCGACGCCGCTGCTATTCGCCAGCTCGTGAAGGCGCTAAGAAAGGCAGAGCGTCAGGCATATGGAAGCGCCAAGGGCTAATTCCCGAAGGACGCGACCAAGTCAAGCACCCCCCCCCGGGGGGGGTGCTGTGCTTGCATCCGTAGCTCAGATGGTCCAGAGCAGCCGGCTCTTACCCGGCGGGTCGCAGGTTCGAGTCCTGCCGGGTGTACGTGAACATCCCCATCCCCAAGATCGACCTGGAGCTGCACTGGTGGCGCCTGTCCACCCGGCTGCGCAACGACGCGACCGGGGACGACGGCTCGCCACAGTTGCGCTTCTTCGTCGAGCTGCGCAACGACCGGCCCGACAAGGGCGCGAGCGACAAGCCCGCCCAGAGGGTCGGCTTCCACGGAGCCTGAGAGGAGGCCGCCATGCCCCCGGGCCCCATTCCGAACCGCAGCGACAACCTGTCGCGCGACCGCGACGCGAACCGCGGCGACCGGCCCCCCATCTCCCAGGGCGAGGCCCGCCCGGTCACCATCCCCAACGCCGGCCGCGACTGGCACCCCATCGCCAAGCGCCTCTGGCAGGCGATGAAGGACAGCGGCCAGGCCGACTTCTACCAGGACTCGGACTGGGCCTACGCCTTCCACGTGATGGACGAGCTCAGCGACTACAAGTTCGGCTCGAAGCGCAGCTCGATGATGTTCGCGGCCATCGACGCCGCCATGACGAAGCTACTCATCACCGAGGGTGATCGCCGTCGAGCTCGCATCGAGCTCCAGGCCCCCGAAGACCCCACCCCCTCCGCAGCCGTAGTCGCCATCGAGGACTACCGGCGCGAGCTCGGCGTGGTGCCTGACGACGAAGAGGACGACTGACCATGCCGAAGCCCATCACGCTGACGATCCCCCAGGGGAGCGAGTGGGGCTATCGCTGGCCGATCACCCCGGCGCCGACCGGCGGCTCCGCGCGAGCCCAGGTGCGCCCATCTGCCACCAGCCCCGTCGTGCTTCACGAGTGGTCCACCGCAGCTGGCAACGCGACGGTCGGCCCTGAGGGTGTCACGCTCGAATGTTCTCCTGCGACCTCCGCAGCCTTCACGTGGCGTCGAGGCGTGTTCGACGTTGAGTACACCGACGCCGACGGCTCGGTCTACCGCATCGCGCAGGGCCGCATCCGCATCGACCCCGAGATCACTCGCACAAACCCCGGAGTGATCCCATGAGTATCGAGGTGGGCGAAGGTCACGAGATCGATCCGGTCATTGAGGGCCCGGCGGTCACCATCATTCGAGGCGCCAAGGGCGCACAGGGCCCCGCAGGGGCTCCCGGGCCAGCAGGGCCACCCGGCCTAGCCGGCCCCCCCGGCGGCCCGTCCGGCCCCCAGGGCGCTACGGGCGCCACAGGCGCTATTGGCCCGACGGGCCCCGCAGGGCCTGCCGGGCCCGTCGGGCCAGCGGGGCCTCAGGGTAGCGCGGGTGCCGCGAGCACTGTCCCGGGGCCGCAGGGTGCCGCCGGGGCGATCGGCCCGCAGGGCCCTATTGGCCTCACCGGCGCTTCGGGGCCCCAGGGTCAGGCCGGCGCCCAGGGCGCTGCTGGCGCTACGGGATCACAGGGCCTGAGGGGCTTCACTGGCGACACCGGTCCCGCCGGACCGCAGGGCGCTACGGGCGCAGCAAGCAACGTTGCCGGCCCCGCCGGACCGCAGGGCGCTACGGGCGCAGCGGGCGCGATTGGCTCTCAGGGGCCCCAGGGCGCTGCGGGTGCCGCTAGTACCGTTCCCGGGCCCACGGGGCCCGCCGGTCCCGCCGGCCCTACGGGCGCCGCAGGCCCCCAGGGTGCCGTAGGCTCTCAGGGCGCTGTAGGCGACACCGGCCCGACCGGCGCTCAGGGCGCCACTGGCGCCGCCAGCACTGTCCCCGGACCTGCGGGCCCTGCCGGCCCGGCTGGCGCTACGGGCGCTACGGGCCCTGCTGGCGCTACGGGCGCTACGGGCGCGACTGGCCCCCAGGGTGCGCCTGGGGTGGGTCTGCTCCGCGATAAGTTCGTCAACTACTACACGGCGGTCGCATCGGGCTCCACTGGCTTTACGTCGCTGGGCTTCACGATCACGAACGTTGGCACCGCGACCGCAGCCACCTTCAACGCAGCCACCGCCTACGGCTCCATTCGCAAGGCTGACCTCCTGGTCACCACCGCGGCGGTTAACGCCATTGCCAGCAGCCGAAGCAACACCTACCTGGTTCGCGCCGCCACTGTCGGCGGGTTCAAGCTGCGCCTTCACGCAGCTCCGGCGACCGGCATGCCGAACGCGACCCATCGGTTCTTCATGGGCCTGCGAGCATCCGCAGCTGCGGCAACCGACGTGAACCCCTCCACGCTGGCCTCCATTATCGGGCTGGGGTGGGACTCCGGGGACGCGCAGGTGAGCATCATCCATTCCAACGCGTCCGGCCCTGCCACCAAGGTTGCACTCGGCGCCGCGTTCGCGCGGCCAACGACCGACAGGTCGGTGCTGTATGAGCTCTGGCTGAACGCTACCAATGGCGGTAGTGATGTGACGTGGACCGTGCGAGAGATCGTATCGGGCGCCACCGCCTCCGGCACGATCACCACCAACGTGCCACCTTCGGCGAGCCAGCTTGCCGTTCAGATCTACGCCTCCGCGGGGGGCACCTCCTCTGTCACCGGCCTGACCATCTCGGACTACTGGTCCGAGGTCGACCAGCCCTGGTGAGCTACAGCTCGAATCGAAGGAACTGCCATGGCGGAAGCCCTCTCTGCGATCGGTGCCACGCTGATGCGCAACATCAACTCCACGATCGTGCAGTGCGTTGGAGACAGCACCACGTACGGGACCTACTCCTGGCCGGCGCAGTCGCTCGACGCCCTGGCCGAGCGGTTCCCGGACTACAGCCTTCGGCTTGTTCAGTGGTATCAGGCGAGCAGTGCCGACCCGCTCAACGCAACGAACGGCTACCGGACCTACCGCACGATGCGGGCAGGTGTTCGCGGCGACCGCGCCACTCGCTACAGCGCCGGGACCCCGAGCGCTGGCCCGCACTCAACGCCTTGCGCGCCTGCACTCACTTCGACCGACATCGACGTTCGCGTCGAGATCGCGCTGGCGGACTATGCCACCGGCGCCTCGCAGGTGCTCGTGTCCCGCTGGGGACCGTCAGCCTCCAATGGGAGGCAGTTCTGGTGCGGTTTCGCCGCGGACGGGTCAATGCGCTCCCAGGTGTCGGTCGACGGCGTCGGCACGGAGACCGCAGTGTCGTCCTCGGTCGTCCCCGCCCTGGCGGATGGCAGTCGTCAGTGGCTCCGGTGGACCATCCAGACCAACTCGGGGGGCGCCCGCCTCTTCAAGTTCTTCACTGGCGTTCGTTCGGGCTCGGACAACATCGCCTGGACTCAGGTCGGAGTTGACCGCACCGCGGTCGGCACCGCGGCCCTGAACCCAACATGCAGCTCTCCGCTGATGTTCGGTGGTCGGCACGTCTCGACCATGTACCAGGAGAAGCCGATCGGGGACGTCTTCTGGGTCGACGTTCGTTCAGGCGGCATCGCCACCGGCATGGGCGAGATCGTATGTCCGCCGCTCCTGGAGCGCTGGGACTACTTCCTGAACCCTCAGGACGACAACGTGTCGCAGATCGGCTCGCCGGCCATCATTCTCTATGGCGGAGGGCTGCCGGGTCAGCAGACCGACATCTTCTCTCATGCCACCATCTTCAGCAAGCTGCACGCCTTCGGGGTGCGGCCTGATGAGTTCTGGCTCAACACCGGACACAACGAAGGCGATGCCACCTCGCAGGATTGGGCCGATCGCATCGACGCCTATCTCGATGCCATCGAAGCGCGCTACGCGCCGCTTCGGCAGGTCTCTTTCGTCTCTGCCGCTCAGAACCCGGTCGTGCCGGCGCATCAGAAGACGCCGCCACTGGAGTTTGGCTTCTCCCCTCAGGCCATTCAGAAGCGCGAGCGCCGGAATCAGGTGATGCGACACGTGGTTGCAGCTAGGGGCGGTTGGAAGATGGTCGACTCTCGTGGCGCTTTCTTCACCGACGACAACCGTATCCGCGACCCGCGCTTCTGGAACTCCGACGGTCTGCACCCCTCATCTGGGGCGGATGGCGGACCTTCCGGCGGCAAGGAGCAGGGGGCATTCATCGCCCGGCAGCTTTTCGCTGACGTGATGGGTCGGCCGGTAGCACTGACGCGCAACCCCCTGCGCAAGCGCTGGCTCTCCCAGCACCCCTGACGCCTGGACTCGAAGGAGGTGGGATACATGTCCCACCTCCCGTCTGACGAGGAGCTCGCCGAGCTCGGCCTCACGGCCGAGGAGGCGATGGAGATCATCACGCCGATCGCCATCGGCCCCACGTGGGAGCGCACGCCGCTTGGCGCATGGAAGCTGCCTGAGCGCACGCTTGGGTGGCAGATCGCCGGCTGGGCCGCCGAGTGGCTGCTTGCCAAGGGCGGCGGCCCATGGAAGTTCACGAGCGAGCAGATGCGCTTTCTCCTCTGGTGGTACGCCGTCGACGAAACCGGCGAGTTCGTCTATCGAACCGGGGTGCTTCAGCGGTTGAAGGGCTGGGGCAAGGACCCGACAGTTGCAGTCATGTGTCTCATCGAGCTCGTTGGCCCAAGCCGCTTCGGCGGCTGGGATGCCTCCGGACAGCCGGTCGGCGTGCCGCATCCGCAGGCGTGGGTGCAGGTCGCTGCGGTGAACCAGGATCAGACGCGCAACACCATGACGCTGCTCCCTTCGCTGATGAGCGACCGCTTCATTCAGCACTTCGGCATTGACCCAGGCGCCGTGCTCATCAGAGCAGATAATGGCCGAAAGCGGCTGGAAGCTGTCACGAGCTCCTTCCGCGCCCTCGAAGGTGGGCGGGCGACGTTCGTTGTGATCAACGAAAGTCACCACTGGGTCCGCGGGAACAACGGCGACAAGATGTACGAGACGATCGACGGCAACATCACGAAGATGGATGGTCGCTACCTCGCGATCACCAACGCCTACCTACCGGGCGAGAACAGCGTTGCCGAGAAAATGCGCGAGGCGTACGAGAAGATCATCGACGGCCGCACCGTCGATGTCAGCTTCCTGTACGACTCGCTAGAGGCCAGCCCGAAGGCTCCACTGAAGGGGCCCCTCCTGCCCTACGTCCTGCGCGGGGTTCGTGGAGATGCAAAGTGGCTGAAGATTCCCACAATCATGAAGTCTATCGCCAACTCGACGATGGCTCCGTCTCGGAGCCGGCGCATGTGGCTGAACCAGATCGTCGCCGAGGAGGAGAGCCTCCACGGGCCCGAGACCTGGGACGTGCTGCGGCACTCGAATGACTCCGAGTTCATCAAGCCCGGTGACGACGTCACCCTGGGCTTCGATGGCGGCAAGACGGACGACGCCACCGCGCTCGTCGCGATCCGCTGCAAGGACGGCTTTGCCGTCCCGATCGGAGTCTGGGAGAAGCCCGACGGCCCCGAGGGCGACGGCTGGGAGATCGACCGCACGCTGGTGAACAACGCAGTGCACGACGCCTTCCGCACCTACAACGTGGTCGGCTTCTACGCCGACGTCGCGCTGTGGGAGGCGGACATCGCTGACTGGTCGGCGAGCTATGGCGAGCTGCTCCACACGAAGGCGAACGCCAAGGACTCGATCTCGTGGGACATGCGCTCTTCGATCCAGAGGAGTACACGAGCTCACGAGCGCCTGATGGCCTCGATCTTCAACGGCGGCATCAGCCATAACGGCGACCGCACTCTCCGCCGGCACGTGCTCAACGCGCGCCGGAAGGTCAACAACTACGGCCTGTCCTTCACCAAGGAGTCGAAGGACTCGCCCCGCAAGGTCGACGCCTACGCCGCCCTCATGCTTGCGCATGAGGCGTGGACGGACTGGCGCACTTCCACCAAGAAGGCGAAGAAGAAGCCCACCGGACGGGGGTACTTCCTCTGACGCCACGAGCCTCCTGAGAGGGGTGCGCAAGCTTGACCACCTGGACCCCCCAGAAGCTCGCGGTGTCGCTGCTCGCGATCATCGACAACGACGCCGACCGCATGGACCTGATCGACGACTACGGCAATGGCGACCACCGCGACCCGTACATGCCCGAGAAGGCCGACGCCGAGTACAAGCTGCTCGCAGAGCGATGCGTCACCAACGTCATGCCGATCGCCGAGAACACGCCGGCCCAGACGATCTACCTCGATGGCTACCGCCCCGGGGTCGCCCGGGAGGGCGACGAGACCCCAGAGTGGGACCACTTCCAGCGCTCGCGCATGGATGCCCGGCAGAGTGCGCTCTACCGCGGCGCCTTCCGCTTCGGGCACTCGTTCACCGAGACCTACCGCCCCAAGGGGGGCGGGCCTTCGCAGACGCGAGGCATCTCGGCGCGCAACGCTGCGGCTCTGTTCGAGGACCCGGCCAACGACATCGTCCCCTTCGCCGCGCTGGAGATCAAGTCGCGCCCGAAGGGGCCTGGCGACGAGAGGGTGCCCGGCAGGGCGGTCCTGTGGACCGGCAAGGACAGGCACGATGTCACCTTCCTGAAGATGAGTGACTCGAAGTCGGTGAAGGTCGGCGTGGGCGTGCGTCACGGCGCAAGCACCTGCCCCATTCGGCGCTTCGCCTGCGCGGTCGACCTGGAGGGTCGGACCGTCGGGCTCGTCGAGCCGCTCATCCCACTCCAGGACCGCATCAACCAGACCATCTTCGACCTGCTCATCGCGCAGACCTACGGCTCGTTCAAGGTCCGCACGGTCACCGGCATGGCGCCCCCGCTCCAGATGCAGCCCGAGCGCGACGAGGACGGCAAGCCCACCGGCGATTGGGAGCCCGTCATCGACGAGCGCACCGGCCAGCCTCGGCCGGCAGACATCAACCTCAACGCCAAGCGCTTCCTCTACGCCGAGGACGAGGGCGTCAAGTTCGGCACTCTCGACGAGACGCCCCTGGCGGGCTACATCGAGAGCATCGAGCTGGCCTTCCGTCAGTTCACGGCGCTGTCGCAGACGCCTCCGCACTTCATGCTCGGGCAGATTGCGAACCTTTCCGCAGAGGCGCTTCAGGCGGCCGAGACCTCCCTGGCCCGCAAGGTCGAGGAGTTCCGCAAGGGCTTCGGCGAGAGCTGGGAGTCAGTGTTCCAGCTCGCAGCCGAGCTGGACGGGAACGCCGACGCCGCAGCCGAGTTCAAGGGCGAGGTGCTGTGGCGCGACATGGACTCCCGGTCCATGAGCAAGACGGCCGACGCCCTCGGCAAGCTGCACGACATCGGCGTGCCGACCCGGGCACTCATTCGCCTCATCCCCGGCGTCACGAACACGACGCTGCGGGAGTGGGAGGAGATGCTCGACGACGACCCGCAGGCGGCACTCAGTGCCGCTGCCACCCGCTCCACGGCCGGCCTCGCGTCCCTGACGCGGGGCGGTGAGTGAGCACCAAGGCCCGACGGGCTGAAGCGCAGGAGACCGGCGCCGCCTTCCAGATCGCACTCACCGCCATCGGCGTCGGTGCGATCGAGGAGGCGCTTGATCTCTGGGAGGACGTGAACCCGAACAGGGCCGCGAGCACTGGTGCTCGCTGGCTGAGTCGGGCGACCGAGCTCGTGATGAGCCGGCACGGCCTCTCGGGGCGACTCGCCTTTGCCTACTTCCGCCTAGTGCGGGCGCTCTTCACCGGCCGAACCATTGCCGACCCGAGCAGCTCTGACGAGCAGCCGCCCACCCTTGGCGACCTACGCCGCGAGTTCCGAGAGCTGCTGTCCGAGGTCCAGGCGACCTCGGCGCCGGCCCGCTCGGAGCAGGCGAGGCGCACCGAGGAGCGGTTCCCCGACGCCGAGCCCGATGACGACCCCCTGGTCGCCCGGGAGGGCGACGACGAGGTGCTCGAAGTCGACGAGCTGGAGCAGATCCTCGACCTAGAGGAGGAGCTCGACAGGCTCGCCCGCGAGGAGACGGTCACCACCCTGGAGGCCCTCGGGTCCAAGGGCATCGAGAGGCGCCTGGAGCGCGGACCGAAGTCCCTGACCCCCGAGCAGGCCCACGCCGAGTCCGGCGCACGCCAGGCGGCGGCAGCATCGCGCCTCGCCATGAACGGCGGGCGCTCGACACTGTGGGCCGTCGCCGGCCAGGACCGCCGAGTTATCGGCTGGGTTCGGGTGTCCCGCACCGGGACCCCCTGTGGCTTCTGCGCCATGCTGCTCAGCCGCGGGGCGGTCTACCGCTCCAAGGAGAGCGCCACCTCCTACGAGGACGGCGACCTCTATCACGACAACTGCAACTGCTACGCGGAGCCGATCTACACGCCCGCGCAGTATGCCGACTCGCGCTTCGACCTGAATCGCGAGTACGCCGAGCTTTGGCCCAAGGTCACTAAGGGCAAGAGCGGCAAGGACGCCCTCAGCGAGTGGCGTCGATTCATCCGCAAGCGCAACGCAGATGACGCCCAGGAGGCGTCGCCGCGCGCTGCCTAACACAACGCCCAGGAGGCGACGTGAGCACCACCGCGACCACCCCCAAGACCGACGAGCAGCCGCCCGCGGCGCCCCCGGTCGACCCGCCGGCCACCAACGATGCCCCCCCCGACGGCGAGCAGCCCAAGGGCGAGGCCGAGGCCGGCAAGGGGGGTAAGGACAACGAGCTCCCGGAGTGGGCGCGCGGTGAGCTGAGCAGCGTTCGAGGCGAGGCGGCGAAGTACCGAACCGCCCTGCGCGAGGCGCAGCAGAAGCTCGAAGCTGCCAAGACTCCCGAGGAGTTCGAGTCGGCGACCAAGGGCCTGACCGGCCGGGTCGCTGAGCTGGAGCGCGAGATCCTCGTCCGCGACATCGCGGCCTCTCACGGTATCCCCCCAGCCCTCGCGACGCGCCTCCACGGCGCGTCCAAGGAGGAGCTGGAGAAGGACGCCAAGGAGCTCCAGAAGCTCGTCGCCGTTCAGCGCGAGCCCGAGTCACTCGGCGGCGGGCTGGACCCGTCCAGTGAGACCGAAGAGTTCGACCCAGAGGCGGTCGTCCGCAACCTGCGGGCCAACCGCTACTGACCCCAACAACCCCAGACCCCCTGAGCCGTGCCGGCCGGGGG
Source organism: Nocardioides sp. (assembly GCA_051657765.1). Lineage (GTDB taxonomy): Bacteria > Actinomycetota > Actinomycetes > Propionibacteriales > Nocardioidaceae > Nocardioides. The sequence goes on from JBOFLH010000341.1 coordinate 15,489, forward strand.
GTTTCTCTATGTCAGGAGTAGGCGTATGCCTCAGGAGAACCACCAGCCGGTGAAGCCGGAGAAGATCGCGGCCACCTCCGCGGTCGCGCTGGAGCAGGCGCTTGTCCTGCCGGCGACGATGACCCGCGAGGGCATCGACAAGTACAAGGGCTCGAAGAACGACACGGTCAACGTCGTCGTCGAGGGTGTTCTGCCGTTCCGTTCGTACGGATGGCGGAACAACCGTGACGCCGACATCGTGTTCGACGAGTACCGCGAGCGCACCATCCCCGTCGCCTTCGGTGGCGACGTGTACTCGGCGGTCCGTCTGACCGACGAACAGGCGAACATGGACTTCGACGGCTGGGCGAAGCTCGCCTCGAAGCAGGTCGAGGCAGTCGGCAAGGGCCTGGAGTCCAAGGCGGTCGACGCGATCCTCGCGGCGCCCTACCAGGTCACCCTGGAGCTCGACTCGGCGAACCTCCGCAACTCGCTCAACCGGGCGAAGAAGGTTCTCGACCGGCTCAACGTTCCCGCCGCGGGCCGCGTGATCTACGTCGGCAGCGACATGGAGCTCGCGCTCCTGAACGACGACAAGCTGAACCTCGCGAGCAGCGTCGGTGACGCGCAGGCGCAGTCGGCTCTCGTGGACGCCACCCTCGGCCGCCGGTCCGGCTTCACCTTCGTCTCGGCGAACGAGCTCCCCGAGGACCAGGGCATCGCCGCAAGCCCGGGCGCGTTCATCTTCGCGACCGGCGCTCCGGCAGTGCCGAGCACCACCGCCGTGACCGGTGCAACCGCCTCCTACAAGGGCGTCGCCGTCCGCTGGCTGAAGGACTACGAGATGGCTCGCACTCGCGAGCGCTCGCTGGTCAACACCTACGCCGGCTTCCGCCACGTGGACGACGTCCTCGTGGGTGAGGACGCCCAGGGCCAGCGCTTCGTCTCGACGCACACGCACTTCGTGCGCGCGATCAAGCTCGTGCTCGACGGCACCGACTCGCTCCCCCGTGGCCTCGCGGCCGGCGACAAGGGCGACGAGCTCGCTCGCATCTCCGGTGTCGGCACGCCGTTCGGCGCCTGACCCGAGCGATCACTGACATGAGCGAAGGGGCCCCTCCGGGGGCCCCTTCCTCTGTCCGAGACAGGAGTTCGCATGGACCCGTTCGCAACTGTGGAGGAGCTCCAGGAGCGACTCGACTGGGAGCTGGATGAGGGCGAGCAGCGCGACGCAGAGGGCGCGCTCGACGAGCTCTCGCACTGGGCTCGCCACTACGGCGACGAGCGCTGGACGGTCGCCTCGGCGCCCGGGCTGGTGAAGTCGCTGGTGCTCGGTGCCGCGAAGCGGTACATGAAGCACTCCGAGGGCTACGTGCAGTCTCGCGCTGGCGACGAGACCCTGGCCTGGACCGACCGCGGCGAAGAGGCCGGCTCCCCCACCTTCACCAAGGCCGAGCGCGCGTCGCTGCGCCGGCTCAGCAAGACCGCTGCCTTCGGCAGCATCGGCATCGTTGCGTACGGCAGGGCCGAGCGCGCGACTGTCGAGGGGCTGGTTCCCACGGACTCGACCCCCTTCCCCTACTTCCGCTCCGATGTGAGCCCCTGGTGAGCCGGCAGCGACGCCGTGGCCAGTGGGCCACGGTCTACCCCAGCAGGCAGACGGTCGACAGCCGGGGTAACGAGATCCAGGAGCCGGACATGAGCCGGCCGCAGCGCGTGCGCGCGGCCTTCATCCCGCAGCGCAGCTCGAAGGCCGAGGTGCCCGGCCAGCAGGTCATTAACGTCACCCGCATGATCGTCGACCCCCACATTCAGGATGTCGACCTCTGGTCGCGCGTCGAATGGGAGGGCAAGTCGTGGGACATCGCGTCCCCGCCGGCCTACCACCACGGCCCGCGCCGCTCCCGGCACTGGAGCATCGACATCCGGCAGCGTCCCGCATGAGCACGCTCTGGCTGAAGCCCGAGCGCCCTGGAGGTCGAGGTGGCATGGCCCATCTGATCGCCTCTTTGCCCGGCGTGCAGGGTGAGGTCGACGACGAGACGGACCAGCTCGTGCACCGAGCCAGCCAACTCCTGCGCCAGCACGTCGACACAGGCGTCGCGCACATCGAGAAGACCCGCGGCGACATCGACGGCTACGCCGTTCTCGTGGACTCAAACGTCACGAACATCGAAGGCGGAGACAACAACTCCGCCCTGTCGATTGAGTTCGGCCGGGCCGGCTTCGTCGACCCGGAGACCGGGAACACCTGGGGCCAGATGGACGGCCTCGGCGTCCTCAGCCGCGCGGCCAAGCTCGCCGCGAAGGGCCGGCGCATCCCGCGCCTGAAGGCGCGGGCCAGGAAGGTCCGCACGAAGCGGTCGAAGAAGCCCGAGAGGAAGTGACATGGCCGGCATCTCTGACGCCGTTCGCAATCTGGCCGCCTTCTCCGCCATCGAGGACATCCTGCTCGCCGTCCTGCGACCCAAGCTAGCCGACGTCCAGGTCAAGACTCTGATCGCCACCGGCCAGACTTTTCCGATGGTGCTCGTTCGCCGGACGGACCAGTACGGCGAGTGGAGTGGCGATCCCCGCTTCATCGACACGGCCACCGTGGCGGTCCAGTGCTATGCCGAGGACCCCGACGGTGACGCCGACGCCGAGGTGCTCTCGCAAGCGGTGCGCTCCGCGCTCCGCGCATCGATCAACGAGGTTGTCCCCGACCTGGGCCACCTCGTCTACGTGGACATGATCCGCGCCCCGCGACGCGCACCCGACTGGGCCTCCGCGGTGGGGCCAGTGCAGTACGCGGACCTGCCGTCCGGCGTGCATCGCTACGAGACGGTCTACGACCTCACCTTCCGCAGCCCCACCTGACCCCACACTCGACAGGAGTTTCCACCTATGGCTTTCAACGACGCCGCTACGCTCGTCATCGGAGCGGGCAACTACTTCCACGCTCCCGAGGGCACCGCCCTCCCGGCCGATCTGGGCGCCGTTGGCGGCCCCTGGGAGAACATCGGCCACACCTCGCTCGAAGACATCCTCTCAATGGAGTCCGAGGGAGGCGAGGCTACTGTCCTCGGCACCCTTCAGTCTAAGCAGCTTCGCACCACGTACAGCCCGCGGAGCGAGTCGCTGAAGTTCACGATCCAGCAGTTCGACGCGGACAGCCTGAAGCTGTACTACGGCTCGAACATGGTCGCGGTCGGCGCCGCGCTCGGCGTCTCGAACAACCCGACGCCCACCGTCCGGGCCTTCCTGGTGGTTTTCACCGACGGTGTGAAGAAGTTCGCTTTCTACGCGCCGAAGGCTGAGCTCTACCGCGGAGACGACGGCAGCTTTGGCGACACGGAGTCGCTGGCCGGTCTGCCGATCGCGGTCAAGCCGGTGCAGTACCAGACCAACACCTGGAACTTCGCCGTTACCCCTCTCACCGTCCCCGTGCCTGTCGTGACCGCGGCAACCCCCGCCTCGGCGGTGCAGGGTGCGACCGTGACCATCACCGGAACGGGCTTCCTTGGAGCCACGACCGTGCGATTCGGGGCGACGAACGCCACCTCGTTCAACGTGGTCTCCGACACCTCGATCACGGCAGTGATGCCGGCTGGCTCGGCTGGCGCCGCAGCCGTGACCGTGATCACCCCGGGCGGCACGTCGAACGCGTTCAGCTACACGCGCGGCGCCTGACCGTTCGCTCAAACCACCCTACACCGCAGCGCTCTTGGCGGACCCCGCTGCGGTGTAGGGCCCCTTCGGGGGCTCAAACATAACCGTCCGCCAACACCACACAGACCACAGGAGGTCCGCCACCATGAGCAAGACGTTCACCCTCGACGACATTCGCGACGCTGCCGACAAGAAGTACGGCTCAACCGTGTTCGAGCTGGGCGACCACAAGGTCGAGCTGCTCAACCCGCTGCGCATGGAGAAGGAGAAGCGCGCCGAGCTGGTCAAGCTCCAGGAGGAGAGTCAGGCTCGCGCCAAGGCCAGCGAGGCCGGCGAGGACGTCGAAGAGCGCGACGAGGAGCAGGACATCGACGGTATGCTCATGCTCATCGCCGCCACCGAGGGGCAGGCGCGAGAGATGATCCGCGCGCTCAACCTGGCCGAGAAGATGGCAGCGTTCGAGCTCTACAGCTCGGAGGCCGAGCCGGGGGAAGCCTCGCGCTCGCAGGACTGATCGACGACTACGGAGAGGGCCTCTACCCCGATCTGCGTTTCCACTACGGCATCGACCTGGTGGACGTGATCGAGGGCAGGGGCCCCTCTCCGTCGTTGGTGCTCCTGCTGATTCAGCGCCTACCCGACACCTCGGCGACCATGGCGCTACGCCTGGGGGGCTGGGAGCACTTCGGCTGGGGGCAGGACCGACACCTGCGAGCGGACGTCTATGACGCCCTGAACTTGAATACCCGCGCCTCGGGGAACTGGGGCAGGAAGTCTGCCCCGAAGATACCGGCCTACAAGCGACCTGAGCCCCCCAAGAAGAAGAAGGGGAAGATGAGTCCAGCCGAGATGCTTCAGACTCTCTACGCCCGCATGCAGAAGGGACGGTGAGCCATGGCTGGCGAAGCCGGTAAGGTCGTTGGCCGCATCTCCGTCAAGGTGATTCCCGACACGAGCGACTTCCGGCGGATTCTCCGCCGGGACCTGAAGAAGATCCAGGACGACTTCCGAGTCAAGATCCGTGTCGAGCTGGACAAGGCCAGTGCGCAGCGGGTGGTGGAGGACCTGGACGAACTGTCCAAGAAGAACCGCACCGCCGACATCGACGTCGACCTCAACGGCCCTGGCGCCAAGGTCGCTCAGGCGCGCATGGCGGCTATCGCCCGCACGCGCACCGCGCGCATCATCCCTCTCGTCGACAAGGCAGCCGCCGCCAAGGCGGCAGGCGCCCTGGGCACGATCGTCGCAGCCGCCTCCGGTGGCCGCGTCGTGGGCAAGTTCATGCGCAGCCTCATCGACACCTTCAAGGAGCTCGACACCCTGGCCCCGAAGATCGGGGCCGTCGGCATCGGCATCCTGAACCTCACGGCCGGCGCACTCTCGCTGTCTTCCAACCTGTTCGCGCTCTCGTCCTCGCTCGCGAGCATCGGAGCGCTAGCCCTTCCCCTGCCGGCCGCCTTCGTGGCCGCCGGTATCGGCATCGGCGTGCTGGTTGCGGCGTTCAAGGACTTCAACACTGTCCTGCCCGAGGTGGCGGCGAAGTTCTCCGAGCTTCAGAACCTCATCAGCTCCAACTTCTGGAGCAAGGCCGAGGCTCCCATGCGGACCATGATCGACCAGCTCCTCCCCCGCTTCTCCGCCGGGCTCGGCCTCGTCGCAACGAAGTTCGGCTCCTTCTTCGGCGAGCTGTCCACGGCACTCTCCAACTCTCTGAGCGGGCCGGCCATCGCCGGCATGTTCGACAGCCTCGGCAAGAGCATCGACATCGCCAAGGGCGCGGCAGTGCCGCTAGCCGGCATCATCCGCAGCCTCGGCGAGCAGGGCGCGGCATACCTGCCGCGCATGTCCAAGTGGGTCGTCGACATCGCCAACAGCTTCGACCAGTGGCTCTACGGGATCGGCGAGGACGGCAGCCTGGCCCGCTGGGTCGAGAACGGCCTCACCGCCCTGTCCGACCTCGGACGGGCCGCCAAGAGCGCCGGGAGCATCCTCTCTGGGATCGCCGACGCGGCTCAGGCCGCGGGCGGCTCCAGCCTCGGAATCATGGCAGACGCGCTGGAGCGCGTCGCCACGGTGGTCAACTCGCCCGCCTTCCAGGGCGGCATGGTCGCCGCGTTCCGCGGCGCACACGAGGCGATGGACGCCATCGCCAAGGGCGCCGGCCCGCAGCTCGCCAGCTTCTTCACCACCCTCGGATACTCGCTCGGTCAGCTCCTGCCCATCGCCGGCCAGGCGCTCGGCACTGCGCTCGGCGGCATCGCCACCGCGCTCAATGAGCTGCTCAAGTCTGGCGGGGTGCAAGCATTTCTGGGCGGCATCGCCAAGGCCATGGAGGCCATGGCGCCAGCCATGGGCCCTGTCGGTAAGGCGCTCGGTGAGGTCGGCAAGGCGCTCGGTGCCTTCGTCGGGGCTATCGGCCCCGTGCTCGGCACGGTGCTGACCGCCCTCGCGAACGCCTTCTCGGCACTGCTCCCCGCGATCACTCCGCTCCTGCCCATCCTGGGCGGCGCACTCCTGACCGTCGTACGGGCGCTCTCGCCCGTCCTGGCCGCGCTCGCCCCGATCATCGGGCAGCTCATCGTCCAGGCGGTCACCGCGCTGGTCCCGATCATCGGGCAGCTCGTGTCGTCGTTCATCCAGCTCGCGCCACTGGGCTTCCAGCTCATCGCCGCGCTGATGCCGCTCGTGCCGCAGTTCCTCGCCATGGCGGCCAACCTCATCCCGCTCGTTCAGGGGCTCACTGAGCTCGCACTCCAGGTGCTGCCGCAGGTGATCTCGGGTCTGACCGCGGTGATGCCGTACCTACTCCAGTTCATGCAGGCACAGCAGCAGATCAGCGCCATCCTCATCGGCGTCCTGATCCCGGTCCTGAAGGTGCTGGTGCAGGTGGGCCTCATCCCGCTGAGGGTGCAGTGGGCCGTGCTCATGGCCGCCATCAGTGCCGGCAAGGCCGTACTCACTGCGATCGGCGCGGCGTTCCGCACTGTGTTCGGTGCTATCCGGGCGATCGTGACCGGCTTCATCGGGGCCGTGCGTGGCGCCTGGAGCGCCTTCATGGGCGCCCTGCGCTCGATCGCCTCGGGCGGCCTGGGTGCCATCCGTGGCCTCTTCTCGTCGGCCTGGACGACCATTACTTCGGGTGCTCGAACCGCCTGGGAGGGAGTCAAGTCCGCGTTCAGCGCCGGCATCTCCGGTGCCGTGTCGCTGGTTCAGGGGCTCCCCGGCAGGGTCCAGAGCGCCGTCGGCAACATCGGCGGCATCCTCGTGGGCGCCGGTCGGGCAGTGATCGACGGGTTCATCAGCGGCCTCGAGGCCGGCTTCGGCCCTGTGCGCAGCAAGCTCGCCGAGCTCACCTTGATGCTTCCGGACTGGAAGGGCCCGGCCCCCCTGGACCGCAAGATCCTGACGCCCTCGGGCGTCATGGTCATGGAGGGCTTCCTCCGCGGCCTGGAGTCGCAGTACGACACGATCCGCCGATCCCTCGGCGGGTTCACGTCGGAGATCAGCGGCATGGAGGTTGCACCGCCCCGCATCGCGGGGGCGGCTGGCATGGCCTCCGCCGCCGTGAACGGCGCCCTCTCTACCGAGGGGCCAGTCCCGGCACAGGGCAACGACATCGACATCAACCTCTACGGCTCTGACGTCTCCGCGAACGACGTGGCCGACGAAATCCTGCACGCCACTCGGCGCGTGGAGCTCGGCGGTCGCTACGCAGGAAGGACTACGCCCTGATGGCTGACCTCGCCGATGGCGAGTTCGAGCTCGACGGCTTCGCATTCGGGGGGCGGGATCACAGCATCGTGGTTCCGCCCCTCGGGTTCGACCCAGGCTCGGTCGCGACCCGCGACCAGGACTCGCTCAACCCCCTCGGGGACAACTACCGCATGGGGCGGGACGTCAAGACCCCGCCCGTGTGGGCCTTCGACCTGCTCACCAACGAGTACGCCGCAGCCGACGCGCTCAGCGCGCTCGACGTGCTCGCCCGGGCCTGGGACGCAAGCGCTGTGCGCTCGACGCCCGGCGCCCTGTCCGTGCTCCGCTACAACCTCGGCGGCCGAGTCCGTCGCGTCTACGGCCGGCCTCGCCGCTTCTCGGTCGCCATGCGGACCACTCTGTGGTCCGGCGTCACGGCTGCGGTGGCTGACTTCCAGCTGGCCGACGTTCTGCACTACGACGACGAGCTCCAGTCGGTCGGCGTCAGCATCGTGCCGGCCAGCACTGGCGGTCTCGTCAGCCCGCTGAAGTCGCCGCTCTCCACCCTGGGGGGTGGCGCCCGTCAGGGCGTCATCAGCGTCGGAGGCTCCGCCCCGACGCCCTTCAGGGCGACCGTCCGCGGCCCCATCACCAACCCCTGGATCGCCGGCCCCGGCTGGCGTATCGAGCTGGCGACCACTCTCGCGTCGGATCAGTCGATAACCATCAACACCCGTCCGGGCGCCTCGTCCGTCCTGCGGCAGGACGGCGCCTCGATGGCCGGATCGCTCTCGCGCACAACGCGACTGAGCACGGCCGTCCTTCGGCCGGGCCCCTCGGAGATCACCTTCGGCGGCACCGACCCTACAGGCACAGCGAGCTGCACCCTCACCTGGCGCAACGCCCACCACTCCCTCTGACGACAAGGACTCCACATGGCAATCGATCCCGTCCCTTGGTTCGTCGGTGGCGGCGCCGAGCACTCGCCTGAGATCACTCGGCTCCTCGCCTACGCGGCCACCAGTGGTACTGAGGGCATCGTCAACTCCACCGACCTCCGCGTCCAGCCGCTCGCCACGCCGGGCAGCTCGGTGCGCGTGGCCCCGGGGGCTGGCACCATGCTCAACCGCTATGGCGGTGGAGCTCACCAGAGCTACATGTCCCGAGCGTCGACCGAGACCAACGTGCCGATCACGGCCACGACCTCGGCCGGCGGCCGGCATGACCTCCTCATCATGCGCATCGACGACCCGCAGTACGGGGGCGCTGCGCCGGCAAGCGTGCAGAACGGTCCGTACACCCGGTTCACCACCGTGAACGGGGTGCCGAACGGCTCGACCACGGTCCCCGGGGCTAACTACCCCCACATCGTGCTCGCTCGCATCGAGCTGCCCGCCTCGACGGCGACCGTGCAGGCGGTGCACATCATCGATCTGCGCAAGGTCGCTCGCCCTCAGCGCGAGCGCGACACGTACAACACGCAGCCGGCGAGCACGCACTCGATCACTGCCACTACGTACGCGGACTGGCACGCCTCGGTCAACCGGAGCATCGTCGTTCCGCCTTGGGCGAGCCAGGTGAAGGTCAATGGCAACCTGGCCGGGATCGTCTGCCGCAACTCGTCCATCGTGGGCGGCGTTCGCGCCCTGCTCGGCTCGCTCGTCGGCCAGGAGGTCGCGTTCGACATGGACGTGAACACGCGCCAGACCCTCTTCGTCTCGGACACGTTCGCGATTCCCGCAGCGCTGCGCGGAACCGCGCAGACGCTGAAGCTCCAGGCCAAGCGCACGGGCGGAACGGGGACCATCCAGATCGACTCATTCTCGACGATCCTCTGGGACGTCGAGTTCCTCGAAGTCGCGAGCGCTGACTGATGAGCTGGCGCTACCTCGCCTACAGGCTCAATGGCGACGGGACCGAGGCGCTGCTTAACTCCGAGCTCCCGCTGCATGACGTCAAGCTGAAGTCCGTTCTATCGGGGCCGGGTTCGCTGCAGGCGAAGATCTCGCCGCTCGACCCGGCCCTCGTGGGGCCGGATGGCCTGCCCATCCTGCGCGAGTGGTCCACCGCCATCTACGTGGAGAAGGACGGCCAAATCCGAGGCGGCTACATCGTCTCGGAGCCGCCCGAGCTGGCTGGCCCCGACCTCAACATCCGGGCCGCAAGTTTCACGGCCTACCCGGCCGGCCAGCCGCACGTGGGCTCGTGGGCCACGGCCCGCGACGTGCTCGACGTCGTGCGCGAGACGTGGACCCACCTTCAGGAGCAGCCGGGCGGCAACCTCGGCATGACCGTCGACCTGACCATGTCGGGAGTCGATCCCGGCGAGCCGGCGAAGCCGGCCGTCGAGCAGGTCAAGGTCAACAACACCTGGGTCGACCGCGCCGAGGCGCCCGAGGGTTCGGTGGTCACCGAGGTCACCGCCACACTGTCGTCGGCCATCGGGCCGAACGACACCTCGCTGACGTTCGACGAGAACGGACGATTCGACGGCGTGGCAACGCCGTTCGTCATCGTCATCCAGGGCGAGCACATTCGAGTCTCGGGACGCACGAGCACGACGCTCACCGGCCTGGCCCGCGGCTACGGCACCAAGCGCAACGAGCACGGCAAGGGCGCGTACATCAGGCGCCCGGGCACGGCCAGCCGGGTCAAGCCGGCGACCGGCTACATCCCCAAGCGGCTGAACTGGTGGGACACCCCAGACCTCGGCAAGGAGATCGACGACGCCCTGATCCTGGGCGGAGCCGACTACCTGGAGCGGCACTGGTGGGAGGGCGAGACAGCTCGCCACCACCTCGACCTGGGCACCATCGGTGCCCGGCGTCACGAGCTCCGGTTCGCAGTTGGCGAGAACGTCGTAGGCGTCCCGAACCTGGCCGGCGGCGAGGAGGACTACGCCACCGAGGTGCTCCTCCTGGGAGCCGGCGAGGGGCCGACCATGAAGCGAGGCCGGGCATACCGGACGCGCTCAGGTCTGCGCCGAGTCGCCGTGGTGTCCGACAAGTCGGTCGGCTCCGACACGCTGGCGGGCCAACTGGCCCGCACCGAGATGTCCTACCGCACTGGAGAACACGAGCTCTCCGAGCTTTCCGTCAGCGACCACCCCAACGCGCCGCTCGGGTCCTTCGGCCTGGGCGACGAGGTTGCGGTGACGCTCGGCGCCGACTGGGCCGACGGCCGGGTGCGCTGGGTGCGCATCATCGCCATCGACACCACGCCCGAGTCCGGCTCGGTCGCAACGCTTTCCGTCATCCCTGCATAGGAGTCCGCCACATGAGCAGCGCAATTCAGAGGCTCGCCGCCCGGCTCGCTGGGGTAGAGCGGCGGGTTGCCGCACTATCTGCGGCACCCCAGCTCGCACACTCCTCCGTGGAGGTCGACGACGAGTACGTGTCCGTGCAGGACTCGGTTCGTCTCGCGGTCTCCGCAGAGGCCGGCGTGGTCGACGCGCTGGAGCGCGTGGCCTCGGCCGAGGCGAAGCTCGACGGGGTCGTCACCACCACCTTCAGCGCGACCGCACCCGCAGACCCGCAGCTCGGCGACGTGTGGTGGAACACCACCGTCGGCCGGCCGGCCCACTGGGACGGCGACTCGTGGGAGCCCATCCAGGACGCCGACGTCCAGGAGGCGCTCGCGGTTGCGGCTGCCGCTGAGGCGGCTGCCGATGGCGCGATCCGCACGTTCTACGGCACGACTACGCCGACGGCCACGGGCGTGGGTGACCTCTGGGTCAAGGAGCCCGACAACCTGCCCCACCGCTGGGACGGCACCACATGGGTGCCGCTCCCCATCGGCGCCGAGGCGATCGGGGCGGGCGCAGTCGACCTGGGCTCCGCAACCTCCGGGCGCCTGCCGGTCGAGCGCATCGACACCGGAGTCCTCTCCGCTGCTGTGACCCTTGCGGGCGAGCTGGTGGCAGGCGACCCGGCCGGTGCGCGAGTCGTCATGGACGAGGCCGGCCTTCGCCAGTATGGCGCGGCCGGCGAGGTTCTCGTCAACATCCCGAACGACGCCAACACGCCAGGCCAGTTCGAGGGCGCAATCGTCACCGATAGCATCGTGGTGGAGGATCGCTTCGCCCTCAACGGCATCAGCAACGAGGTTGCTCGCGGCGCCGTGCTCGCCGTCAGTAGCGGCACGGGCGCCCCCACTGCGGCCCCGACCGTCACCGTCGACTACCCCGCCTATGCGGTGAATCGGTGGCTGGGCCTGACCATCCCTCTGGGGATGCATTCGAACGCAGAAAGCCCGTCGTCCATTTCGGCAGCGGCGACGCTGCTCGGGGAGAGCCAGTTCATCGGACCCGGCGGCGGGTACTACACCTTCCCAGCCTGGAACGACTCGGCGGGCACTCGCCGTACGAAGTACGGCGACATCCGCTCGGGCGTGGGTTGCTATGCGGGTGGCGAGGTGTTCGTCACCTCGGGAGTGCGCACGCTCTCGGCGGGCGCTGCGGCCACCGGCTCCATCGACGCCTGGGACCTCTCCCCCATGGTCCCCGGCCAGACAGTAGCGCCGACCCTCCTGGCGCACATGGACACCACCATCGACGGCAACGACCGCGCGACCGCACTGGGCCGCGTGTTCTCCCCCGCGGGGTCGACCCTACTCTCCGAGCGCTTCTGCCGCGCCATCCGCCGGCCGTCGCTGGGGACCATCGAGCTCCAGCAGTTCTCCACGACCCAAACCTCGATCACGCCGCTCGGCTCGCCGATCACTATCGGCAGCCCGCTCTCCTCGGGCGAGTGGATCATCGGCGTGACGCACGGGTTCTCCGACAAGCTCGGGTTCCCCGGCGCCGGCCAGTACGTCTGGCTCGTGCACGGCAAGTACAAGACGTACGCCTACAACGCCAACGCCAGCCAGCGCATCCCCGACTTCGACTTCCCCACCCCCGCGGGCATGTCCCGCATGTACGCCTTCGGAGATCTGGCGACCAACGAGTTCACCGGCTTCCGGTGCACGGCGTGGGTCGAGCGCCCGGGCGTGGTGAAGCTGACCAACAACCACTGGCTGACCGGCACCTCGGATCGCTGGTGGGTGCGTAGCACCCTCCACGACCCCAACCCGGCTGGCGGTGGAACCTACGAGTCGGCCGTTGGTCCGGCGGCCAGCGTCGTCGTGCCGAAGCGAGCTGGCATCTCCATCACGGTGCCGCCCGTGCCGGCGCGACCGTTCCCTCCAACCGATGACGATCCGACCGCGAGTCGGGTCTACCTCGGCCGAGGGAGTGTCGACCCCGGCGCCTCTGCGTTGACGCTACTCGCCACGCTCCTTGACGGAGCGCGCACGTTCGCGCTGGGGAACCACGTCTTCCCCGGCGGCGCTTCGCCCTCGCCACCTCCAGCTTCCGGCAACTTCCCGCAGACGTCTCCAGCCAAGATCACCTCGGCCAACGGCACGGGGTGGTTCATGACCGGAGACGGCAAGGCGACCTTCGCTGGTGTGGAGTTCGACGCCACGCGGCCGGGGTTCCGCAGCTCGGTGATGCGCTCGCTCCAGTGGAGCGGCGCGGTTGCCATGGGCAACGTCACCGCCACGAGCACCCCAGCCGGCGCCAACGGCGCCGCCGGAACGTTCGTCGCACCGCCCTCCGGGATCGTGCAGTTCATCTCCGGCGGGCAGGCGCGAGCTAGCGCTGCGGCGGCGTACGCCTGGATCGGCTTCGAGGTCCGCAACAACGACGTCAACGGCGCCGTGGTCGCGGCCGCGAGCCTCGACGACGCCTTCCTGGTGTTCGGCACTGCAGCGCAGCAGGGCACCTGGTCACGCATGGTCACCGGCCTCACCCCAGGCGCCACGTACTACTTCCGTCAGATCTTCGGCTCCAGCACCGGCACCGCCTCCATTGGCAAGGGCCGCGTCACCACCATGCCGCAGCCCTGATTCACCACCACTAGAAGGAGATTCATGGCATACGCACTCCTGTCCGGTAAGAAGTACCACTCCAGCCGACAGAACGGGCCCGTCCTCGGCATCGTCCTGCACATCACCGCGGGCCTTCAGGATCTGGGGATGCAGGGGGCCGACGGCTCGGCCGAGGGCACCGCCCGATGGGCGATCAACTCGGGGGCTAAGGTCTCGTGGCACGTTGGCGTGGACAGCGACAGCGTCGTCCCGTGCCTCCCGGACACCTACACCGCTTGGCACGCCAAGGGCTACAACAGCCGCACCTACGGCATCGAGATCAGCAAGCTCGACGTCGACTGGAGCGACGTGCCCGACGTGTGGGTGGAGCGCACGCTCCGCCACGCCGCGGAAGCGCTCGCGCCGATCGTGCGCAAGTACAAGCTCCCGCTTGTCCGCGCCACCAAGGCGCAGGTCGACGCGGCCGTGGCCTCCGGCCGGCCGTTCGGGTTCACCTACCACTCGTTCACGAGTGCTGGCACCCGCAGCGACCCGGGCAAGAACTTCCCGTTCGACCGGCTCATCGCGCTGATCCGCGCCGAGCTCGGTGGCGCGCCGGCCAAGCCGGCGGCGATCCCGTCGGCCGGTCGCCTCGTCGTGGACGGCCGCTTCGGCCCGGCCTCGGCGGCCGAGCTGAAGAAGTGGATGAAGCGCTACTACCTCTCGGGCGTCGACCTCGACCGCGCCTGGGACTCCACGGATGCCAAGTACCTGGAGTACATCCTGAACCACCTTGCCGCAGAGCAGGGCTGGGCCAAGGTTCCCACGAACGGCACCACGGAGCCGGGCGCCACGAACATCCACACCGGGCGCCTGCGCTGGCTCGTCGGAGTCAGCCCGGCCAAGGGTGGCTGGACCCCCGCGACGACCCTCGCCCTCCAGAAGTTCCTCAACAAGAAGAACGGATTCTGACATGACGAAGTACCTGTCCGCCGAGCACGAGCCCCTTCGGCGCTACGTCTACGGCGTGGCCGTGGCCGTCCTGGCGCTCCTGGTCACCCTCGGCGTCATCACCGAGACGGCCTCCCTGGCCGTCGGCGGGGTCCTCTCCGTCGCCCTGCTCATCCCTGCGGTCGAGGTCGCTCGCTCCAAGGTCACCCCGACCGACGAGTACGTCCCCGAGCATGGGGAGTGACCCCAGCCCACAACCGCCCGGGGCGCCCCTGCGTCCCGGGCCTCCCCCTGAGGAGCGCCCGAAATGGGACTGCAAATCGATGGTGCCACCGTCAGCGCATTGCTGATTGGCCTGGCGGCGCTCTTGACCTACCTTATCAACCAGACGTCTAGTCGGGCTCGCGACCAGCGCAGCCGACTGCGCGCGCTGACCCGGCGCGAGATCGCCTGGGCCCGATGGGGGCACCGAGTGCAGGTGTGGGCCGCTTCGCGCGGCCACACGGACCTGCCAGAGCAGCCCTCGGAACTGACAGACGATCGCGAGGATTCGTGATGAGCGATCCACAGACACCGCCAATCCCCCTGGGGATCGAAGACCCCGAGAGTGCTCGGGAGCGCTGGCTGCGCCGGCTACTGCCGGCCATAGTCTTTGCCGTGGGCATCTTCGTAGCCCTCTGGGTTGGCATGCAGATCAGCAGCTCGCAAGACGCAGAGTCGCGCGCTGAGCAGCGCACTGAGGATGTCCAGGTGCAGAAGTTCAACCTAGCCCAGCAGGTCGCCGCCGCGTGTGCCGACCCGACGGGGTTGGACGAGCAGACGCAGGCCAGTTTGTGCCGCAGTGCGGAGCAGATTGTTCGCCAGGGGCCTCCTGGCCCGGCGGGCCCGCTAGGCCCGCCCGGTCCGCGCGGATTCCCTGGCATCCCCGGAGTTGCCGGGCCCAGCGGTCCTCCCGGTCCGGTTGGTAGTTCTGGAGCCAAGGGCGACACCGGATCGCCCGGCAGTGCCGGGGCTACTGGAGACACTGGCGCCACCGGCCAGCAGGGCCAGCAGGGCCAGCCTGGAACTGAGGGCCCGGCAGGCCCGGCAGGCCCGGCAGGCCCGGCAGGGCCGCAGGGGCCAGCAGGACCAGTGGGACCAGCGGGACCCCCAGGCCCAACCGTCACCGTAACAGAGCCGCCACCTCCACCCGCAGTGCCGTAAGAGGAAGCCCCCGCCACCCGAAAGGGTGAGCGGGGGCCTTTCTTGCGTTGTGGTATACTTACCGCTGCAAGTTGTCCTGGCCTGCACAAGCAACTGAAAGAGAGTCTCGATGCTCCACCCTACCCTAGGGGCAGCGGTGCCGCTAGTCAAGCGCGAGCCCGAGGCGCCCGAAGACGGGCGCGTGCGGACCTATCCGGCGGAGGTTGCATGAGCTTCACCATCATCAAGCCGACGCAGCTACGAGCCGACCGATCGCCGGCCTCTGCCGTCGAGCGCTACGCGGACGGCAGTCCCAAGGTCTGGACGGCCTGCGCCCAGTGCGACCGCTCCGGCAGGGTGCCCGGCGCTCGCGCCGGCACCACGAAGAAGTGCCCAGCCTGCTCGGGCCAGGGCGCCAAGGCGGCCAAGTACTCGCGCACGACGACCTACATCGACGTCTTGGAGGACAAGAGCAACGTCGCCAAGTGGTTGGTCCGGATGACCGCACTCGGGCTCCACGCCAGCCCTGAGCTGGTCGCCAAGGTCGGCGAGGTCGACGACCCCAACGGTGAGGGCCGAGAGGCCCTCCAGAAGCTCTGCACCGAGGCCCAGGAGAGGGCCAACTCGGACCTGAAGGCGATCACTGGCACCGCGCTCCACGAGGTCACAGAGGAGCTCGACAGGGGCAACCTCGACGTGTTCGTGCCGGAGGACTTCGCGGCCTCGATCGAGGCGTATCGGATCGTCACCATGGACTGCGAGATGCTGGGCATCGAGGAGTTCGCGGTGCAGGACGAGCTCCGAGTGGCCGGCACGCTCGACCGTGGGCTGAAGGTCTACGGCGAACTGGCCGCACGCATGGCGGTGCCCGAAGGCACCGCGATGATCGGGGATCTCAAGAGCGGGCGCATCGACTACGGCTTCGGCAAGATCGTCATGCAGCTCGCGATGTACTCCCGGATGCAGCGCTACGACCCCGTCACGTGGGAGCGGTCTCCGCTCCTGTTCGACGGCACGCCGGTCAGCACCTCGGTAGGTGCACTGATCCACATGCCGTCGGACGGCACGCATGCTGCGGTCTACAAGCTTGACCTGGACCGCGGCTGGGCCGACGTCCAGCTCGCCCGCCAGGTGCGCGACGTGCGCAACTACTGGAACCGGGTCGGCAACAAGCCGCTGGCCCTCGTGCACCACGACGGCGCAATCTGAGCATGTGTGCAGATTGGAAGGCCGGCTGGTGCAGATTGGAAATCTGCGGTATAATAGCGCACACGACGACGGGGGTCAAGCCCCCGCTCGAAGTTCTCAGGAGAGGAGACGCATGAGCGACCAGGATGACCGCCTCAGCATGATCGAGGTCTACGATGCGATCAGAAGCGCCGTGGACGAGGGTGCCGCCTCGGACCTGGTTCAGGTGCAGGTGCCCTTCGATGACGAGACGGGCGTCGCCTACCTGGGCATCGATGATGTCCGCCTGTCGCTGGTCGACGGCGCTGTCATCATCGTGGCCGGGGAGCAGGCAGCCCAGTGAGCACCGACATCGACACCGTGGACGGTGGCGTCACGATCAAGTCCGGCAAGGGCTTCGAGGCGAGCTGGTTCACCCCGAAGGGCACGCCCGAGGAGATCAAGGCGTGGCTCGTCGCGATGTTCGCCTTCGACGAGTCGGTCACGGCCGAGCTCTCGCCGTACGAGGTGGCGATCATGGCCGAAGATGTGGCCCAGGGCCGCGCCAACGTGGCGCAGAAGCTCGGCGGCACGCTGGCCGTGCCGCAGCCCCGACCGCAGGCCGAGAACGCCTGGGATCAGGCCGATGGCGGCCCGTCCGGGGCCGCTAAGGCGCCGAAGGCGCCGGAGTCGACCAACGACCACCAGTGGCTCATCGACGCGCTCAACGAGGCCACGGACGAGGTTGCCCTGCGCCGCCTGTGGGCGGCCAACAAGGCCGCTTTCGAGGTGGCCGAGGTGAAGGACGCCTACGTCGTTCGCCGTGACGCGCTGAAGCCGGCCGGCTGAGCGAAGCCCCGCAGTACTCACGTCGGGAATGGGCCCGGTGTGCAGATTGGAACAACGGAGAGGCACCACACGCATGACATTCAAGCTCGCGCCCGTTCCCGTCGGCGGCGGTCAGTATGTGAAGAATGAGGAGCTGGCCAAGGCGGCTGCGCTGCTCATCGAGCCGAAGCGCTTCGAGCCGATGCGCCCGTCGGGCGGCACATACGGGCCGAAGGACACCATTCACGCCGATGTCACAATCTTCGCCACGGAGGCCGACGTCCAGTCGGCCAAGCCCACCGAGATGAAGCCCGGAGCCATGCTCCAGGCCACGCTCTTGGTGCGCGACCTTCAGTCGCTCATCGGTGCGGCAACCGCCTGCACTATCGAGAAGAAGAACTTCAAGGGCGGCACCTCGGGCTGGGTCATGGTCGACCTGCCCCCCGCGGCCCAGGCCAAGATCGTCGAGTACGGCACCGCCCGCAACGCGCAGCTCGACGCCGATGTCGAGTCAGGGCCCGACTTCTGATGGCGGCGGTGGAGCGCCTGTTCCTCGACGCGTCCCTGGACGGACTGGAAGGGCAGGTCTACCTCGATGCAGTAACCGACGCCTTCCTGTATCCGACCGGCTTTGCCGCCCTCCTGGAGGCAAGGGACGATCGCGGTAGCGGGGTCTACCTGAGCCGCGACGAGGTCCAGGCCCTCGTCGACAAGCTCGTCGAGATCGCCGAGGCGTACGACGAGGCGAACAGGCTCGTGCCCGAGGTCGGCAAGCTGTACCGGCTCGTCAGCGACGAGGGCGGCAGCTACCTGCCGGTCGGAAGCATCGTCCTGGTGCTGCCAGACCCGGAGGGCTTCGGAGAGGGCTTGCTTCTCGTGACGCGTAACCTCTCCGTTCAGGAGTGGGAGTCCGATGATGACGTCGACATCGCGAACCTGAGCTGTCGCTACGTCAGCGCGAACGACCTGGCCGAGATCTGACCTGTCGTTCATTCGCGGGGCCCGGTGTGCAGATTGGAACCGGGCCCCCTCCGATGGGAGGAGGTAGCACTTGCTCAACGCACGACGAGCCCTAGCGCTCAACGCACAAGCGGGTAGGCCGCTGCCGAAGATCGACGAGCTGGGCGCCCTGTATGCGCGAGGCGTCACGCCTCGCCACGGCGAGGTCATCATGATCGCTGGCCGGCCGGGCGCGCAGAAGTCCGGCTTCGCTCTCTGGTGGACGAAGATGCTCGGCCTGCGGACGCTCTACCTGTCCGCCGACATGAGCGCTTTCCAGGCCGGCGCTCGGCTGGCCTGTATGCAGACGGGCTACACGCTGGAGTCGGTCGAGAGCCTGATGGCCGTCAACGGTCCCGAGCGCGGAGAGATCCTCCGCGCCATGTCGGCGGCCGACCACGTCACCTTCAAGTTTGGCTCGATCACCTGGGAGGGCGTCGACTACGCCCTGGAGGCGTACATCGAGCTGCACAACGCCTACCCCGAGGTCATCGTCATCGACAACCTCATGGACATCCAGGGCGTCGAGTCGGACTACAAGATGCAGATGGAGGCGATGCAGGTTGTCAGCGACCTGTCTCGCGAGACCGGCTCTGCGGTGATCGTGCTGCATCACGCCAGCGACAAGTCTCGCCGCACCGAGGGGCAGCCCTGGCTGCCGCCGGCTCGCAACGAGATCAAGAACGGCCTCGCCGAGAAGCCGGAGCTCGCGCTCACGGTGGCGCTCGACCCGCGAGACAACAGCTTCAACGTCGCCTGCGTCAAGCAACGCATGGGGCCTTGCGACCCCTCCGGCGAGACCTACACCACGCTCCAGGCGTGGCCCGAGCACACGCGGTTCGGGCCCCGGCGCCAAGGCGTCCAGTTCTGAGAGAGGAGTACGTATGTTCACGGCACATTTCTTCGATCACGAGTACCCGAGGGACAGCCTGACGGTCCGGCCATCCGCGACCGGTCTCGGCGTCATCGTCGAGGCTCACGAGGAGTGCGAGTTCGGCGAGTACGAAACGGCTGGCGTGACGCTGACCCAGGAGCAGGTGGTCGATGTCATCTTCGCGCTGATGGAGAACGCCCGCATCACCATGGGCGACCTCGGCCGAGCTGCGGTTTCGGCATGAGCCGCAAGGTGCGCATCACCAGGACCATCACGTTCCGGCATGAAGTCGAGGCCGCATACCATCCCGGCCTGTTTGACGAGGAGATCGTCGCCTTCGAGGAAAACGAAGATCGCCTCGACGACATCCTCGAGTGGGGTGATGTCACCGGCCACTCGGTGGACGTCGAGTTCATCGAGGAGCTGGAGTGAGCGACACGGCGAAGCGCAACGCTCGCAACCGTTCGGCAGGTAAGGCGTGGGAGCGGGCGATCGAGCAGGGCGCACGCGAGCTTGGCTTCGACGCCGATCGCACTCGCGACACCGGGACCTTCGATCAGGGAGATCTCGCCATTCGCGTCGGCGGTCAGTTCGTGATCGTCGAGGCGAAGAACGCAGCGTTCCAGCCAGGCCCCTTCGTCGAGGAGGCGCTTGTCGAGGCGAAGCACTTCGCCGAGCTGCGCAACCTGCCGGCGGACCGGGTTCACCCGGTCGTGTTCGTCAAGCGCCGTGGCGTCGGTGGTATCGAGAGGGCCTTCGCCCTCACAACCATCGGCGAGTACCTGCGACTGGTGAAGGCGGCTGCGTCGTGAGCACCGGAAGGCGCGCCAGTCTTGTCGGCCTTCTGCATGGGTACATCGATGCTCGTGAACATCACGCCGGGGTCCTCTGGGAGTCGATAAGCCTCTGCGAGACCTGGGCCTCCAGCCCCGAGCACCTTATCGGCCCAGACCTCCAGGCCATCGCTGACATCGAGAAAGGACTACCACCAGCATGAGCTCGGCCATGAGTGAGGTTACCGTGGATTGCGTGGTCAGCCTGTCCGGCAAGGGCGGCTACAGGCACTGGAGTAGCTGGCATGGCGGGGCCCACCTGAAGGTCGCCGGCGGCACCTCGGTCATCACGCTCGCCGACGGCTGGACCCAGGCCGACCTCGATGCGGCTCGCGCCTGCGCCGGGCGCGTATCGGTCAATGTTCCGGCGGTTCTGGAGCAGGCGTGACATGGCGCCCACCGCCGCGGGCTAAGCCATCGGCGGGCCCGCGCATGGAGGGCTCGGGCGACAGCCCGAGGCCCAGCCTGGAGGCGGCGCTTACCTTCTACGGCGTGCATGACCACAGGCGCATGGTCCCCTGCCCGCTCCACGAGGACCGGACGCCGAGCTGCTCCGTTAATTATACCAAGGGCGTCTGGCACTGCCACTCCTGTGGCGAGGCCGGCGACGCCTACACGCTAATTGAGCTGAAGGAGGGTATCGATTTTGCAGGAGCGAGCGCCTTTGCGGCCAATCACAACCTCGGAGCTGAAGGCTCTGGAGGGGGCGGTAAGCCGCTACGAGGCAGCCGTTTCGCGCGACCCGCTGGCGGTGGCGTATCTCCTGGGTCGCGGCCTGGGTCGGGAGGAGGCGGCTACACACCGTCTTGGAGTCGTCGCTGAGCCGGAACCCGGCCACGGGCGCTACCGAGGCATGATCGTCCTGCCCTACTTGGACGGGAACCGCCAGCCACTTACGATGCGCTTCAGGTGTATCGAGGATCATGACCATCGGTCCCACTTTCACGGCAAGTACAACTCCATGCCCAACGACCCGACTAGAGTGTTCAACATCGGCGCGATCTTCCGCGCCGACAGGGAGATTCACGTCACAGAGGGAGAGTTTGACGCCATCGTTCTGAACAAGCTCGGCCTCCCGGCCGTTGCCATTCCGGGCGCCAAGGCGTGGCGCCCGCACCATCGAGACATGCTTGCCGGCTTCAGCCGGGTGTTCGTATGGGCCGATCCGGACGACGCCGGGGCTGAGTTTGCGACGAAGGTCGCAAGTTCGATGCGCACGGCCATCAGGGTCCAGCTCCGAGACGGCGATGTGACCGAGACATTCCTGGCGGGCGGCGAGAACGCCATCCGCTCACTGATCAAGAAAGAGGTAGCAGCGTGACCGACAACAACACCAAGCCCGAGGCCGACGACACCCCCACCCCCGCGGACGTCGCGAAGGTGGTCGACCAGGAGGTCGACAAGCCGAAGCGCACCCGCCGCACCAAGGAGCAGATCGCTGCCGACGAGGCCGCCGCGAGCAGCACCTCGTCGAACTGGGACGAACTGCTCGCCGAGGTCGGTGCCGAGCTGGACAACCAGCTCGTGCGCTGGGGCGTCCAGGACCACCCGCTGGTCGGTGGTGGCGACTGGGCCGGCCGCAACGTGGCCGAGTACCGCAGGAACGAGGCCACGCTCCAGGAGCAGAATGCGGGCGGGCCCAGATGGGCACCATGGGCTGGGACACCATCCTCCAGGAGGAGGTGTTCGAGGCGCTCTCCGAGTCCAACCCCGAGAAGGCCGTCGCCGAGCTGATCCAGGTGGCCGCTGTCGCGGTCGCCGCCGCGGACTCGCTGCGCCGCAATGACGTCGGGGTGGACGTGTGAGCGTCATGGACAAGATCGAGCGGTTCGCCCCGGTTGTGGGGGCGGCCTTTGCCCTGGTGATCGCCGGCTGCCTGGCCGCCCTCGCCATCGCCGTCACGGTCGCCATGGTGCGCGCGGTCCTGTGACCCCGGGGCCTAGCCCCGCAGACGCGAGCCTCCTGCGCTCCATGCTCCTGGACCTCCGGGGCGAGGGGCGCAGGGTGGTCGCGGTGCAGTATCCCGGCGCGCGGCCGGGCGAGAACTTCGAGGGACTACCGACGCGACCCGGAAGGGTCGGCGTCGTCATCACAGAGAGGACATGAG
Source organism: Nocardioides sp. (assembly GCA_051657765.1). GTDB lineage: Bacteria > Actinomycetota > Actinomycetes > Propionibacteriales > Nocardioidaceae > Nocardioides. Next base: position 37,603 of record JBOFLH010000341.1, read on the forward strand.
CATGGCGGAGATCAAGATGACCCAGGACGAGCTCGACAAGATCATCGAGAGGGCCGAAATCCAGGCGTGGGAGGTCGGCCACGAGTCGGGCCTCGACGAGGGCTACGAGAGCGGCTACCAGGACGGCCATGCCGAGGGGTACGCCGAGGCGCAGGACGCGCTCGCATGAGCGAGAGTGCAGATTGGAACAACCTTCGAGAGGAGGACATGGTCCTCATGACGGTCGAGGAGTTCGAGCGGATCGAGTTCGCCGCCCAGGATGCCGGCTACACCGCCGGCTATGAAGCCGGCCTTGCCGAGGGGCGCGAGCGAGGCTTCACTGGCGTCTGCAAGCGGGACTACGACGCCGGCTACGACGCGGGCGTGGATGCGGGCATCGCGCTGGGGCGCCTCGGCTCGTGACCCTTCGGTACGGCAAGCGCGAGATCGCCAAGGTTGTCGACGCTCTTGAAGCAGGGCACGAGACCGCAGAGGATGCAGCCGCAGCGGCCATCGCCGCTGCCGAAGAGATCTTCGAGGCTCGCGCCAAGTTCGTCGTGGTCGGCCAGCTCGCCCACTCCAGGGAGGACGGCGACCTGGCGCACGACGACCCTCGCGCCATCAAGGTCTCGCTCGGCTGGTACTCCACCGAGGCCGACGCCCGCTCGGCCGCCAAGTCGCTGTGGACCTCGACGCAGAGCGGCGACCGGTTCCGCAACTGGGTGCTGCCGGTGCACCACGGCACGCCGGCCGAGCTGCACGCCGAGCGCAAGGCCGCCCATCAGGCGGCCGAGCAGAAGCTCCGCGACAAGGCGGCCGATGAGTTCCGCAAGTCCGTTCAGAAGTACGCGCAGGAGCGCCAGGAGAGCTCCCTCGCAGTCATGGGAGAGCAAGGCATCACCGACGAGTCCATGGCCGAGCTACACCCTCGCGCCTGGGCCACGGTTCGCGAGCGGCGCGGGCCGATGGTGGAGCCGGCGACCGAAGCAGACGTGGTGTGGCTCGACGAGTACCGCCTCAGAGAGGACCAACAGTGCATGTGAAGAGCCTGCCGGCGCCCCCGAAGGGGCGCCTGGCCGAGGCGCTGGAGACCATCCGGTCGACCAGGCCCGAAGCGTACGAGCCGCTGATCGAGCACCTGCTCGGCGGCACGTCGGCTGACTGGCTGGCCGAGACCATGACCGAGCACGGCGCTCGTGTCGGGCCGACCAGCATCAAGAACTGGCGCATCAGCGCCCGGGAGAAGAAGGGAGGCGCCGAGGTTGGACGCGCTAGCTGAACGACTGAGGGCTCGACCCGTAGGCCCGGCGGTCCCCCGCCCACAGGCGAACCCCGAGCAGCACTTCGCTCGCAAGATCGAGCTGTCGGGTAACACCCTAACCGCGGAGATTCGCGTCGAGGATGACGAGGTCACCCAGGGCACGGCCCTGGAGTACCTGACAGAGGAGGGCCAGGACCCTGCGCACTGGAGCGTCACCGGCTTCCGCAAGATCAAGTACGGCCAGGGCATGGAGTCGGTGCGCTTCACCTTCACTCGCGTCGGCAGTGCCGGCAGCCTGGTCCTGCCCGACCTGGACGACCTGCACGAGCAGGTTCGTCGGGACCTGACGAGCGGCACCAAGGCGGGCGCGCCCGCAAGGGCCAATCGCACGGTGGTTGGCGTCATTGCCGACCCGCAGGTCGGCAAGGTGTCGGAGCGCGGAGGCGTATCCGAGCTCCTGGCTCGGCTGGAGAAGTCTCGCAAGGCGTGGGCTGACTACCTGGACGCCGAAAGGCCGGACGAGGTTGTCCTCGTGGATGCCGGCGATGCCATCGAGAACTTCGAGAACACCGGCTCGCAGGAGCGCACGAACGACCTTCAGCTCACCGAGCAGATCCGCCTCTGGCGCCGGGTGTTCTGGTCGTGGATCGAGACGGCCGCTCACCACGCACCCGTGGTGAAGGTGGTCTCCGTGCCGTCGAACCACTGCCGCGTGCGGCGTGGCAAGGCGAACCTCGCCACGCCCGACGACGACTTCGGCATCGAGGTCCTGTCGCAGGTGGCGGACATGGCCGGCGTGTACCCGGAGAAGTACGGGCACGTGTCGTTCTACTCGCCGGAGAAGGAGCACGAGTCGCTCGCGCTGCCGACGCTCGGCGGGAAGGTGCTCGGCTTCGCCCACGGCCACCAGGTCGGCAGCCCCGAGAAGCTGCCGCAATGGCTGGCGGGCCAGGCGTTGGGCCGCACGCCGATCGGCATGGCTGACATCACGGTGTTCGGCCACTGGCACAACCTGCGAGTTCAGACGGTCGGAGACGACCGCTGGATGTTCATCGCACCGACGTCGGACAACGGCTCCGCCTGGTTCCGCAACATCTCGGGCAACGAGTCCGCGCCTGGCGTGCTCACCTTCACGGTCGAGTCCGACGGCTGGCGCGGCCTGCACGTCTGCTGACGCTCAATTCACCCCACGGCAAGGAGAAGGCAAGGATGAGCTACAACCACCAGCACGACGTCACGAACGACCTGCTCGCTGACATCGCCAAGAGCCTGCGCCAGCTCGCCGAGTACGCGGCCCCGCTGTACCTGGAGTACCACGTGGACGCGCCGGGCGAGCCGATCGACTGGGCGGAAACCCCCGCAGCCCGACCGGTGGTCACTCCGTGAGCAAGCTAAGACACCTGGTCGAGGTCGTCGAGTGGGTCAACGACCCACGACACGTCGAAGGCGGGGAGGCGATCGTGATGAACGACATCCTGATCGACGGGCGCCGGCTCACCGTCTCTACTGACGGAGTGACCGTTCGATCGCAGCGGGACGGGCTCACCACGGTGAGCGTCGACATCATCGCCGACTGGGTAACGCACGAGCGGCGATACCACCCAAGCCCTTACGGCAGCAGTACGCCGCAGACCAGCGACACTCCGATCTACGACCAGGTGGCGAGCGTGCGCCGCGCGCAGCCATCGAACTGATCCACGCGTGCAGACTGGAAGCGCTGAGAGAGGAGAGACCATGAGCAAGAACAGGGTGCAGGCCGCGACGTTCGACGACGCAGACTGGAGCTTCTGCGAGGACGCAGAGGCCGTCGAGGCGGTCGAGTGGGCCGCCCGGAAGGCGGCCCGACTGTTCGAGCACGTCGACTACGGCGACGCTCAGCAGGACGCCCTCCTGTGGCTCGCGGTGCGGCCCGAGCTGCACCGCCGGCACGCAGAGGCCGGCAACTACCGCCAGCTCGGGCAGGACGTGTACGCCCACGCACTGCGGGAGCCGGCCGCTGCCGAGTCCGACCGGCTGGCGATCACCGACAGCCTCGACATCGAGGATGAGAACGACGAGTGAGTAGCTACAGCCGCGACAGCATCGAGCGGCTGCTGCCCTGCCTCTGGGACGAGAACAAGGCCATCAACGGCATCCCGAACCCGCTGGCACCAGCCGCCGACATGCCCAAGGGTCCGCCGCCCAACCCCTCCCACGCGGGAGGGCACTGGGTGGCCGTCGCCGACATGCGACGGGCGTGGGAATGGGCCGAGCTGACGCTAGAGGATCGGCAGGTGCTCTGCCTGAAGTTCGGCTTGGACAGCACGCTCAGCGAGATGCAGGGCGACCTTGGCATCAACCGGGGCAAGGTGCAGCGCCGCCTCTACGAGGCGGTCGGCCGGATGGGCCTGTTCCTGAACGGACGGGCCTTCGACGCACGAGACATCGACGACGAGGAAGAGGAGTAGCCATGGGGCTGGATGTTCTGGAGCTGAAGGAAGAGGCGGAGGGCCTGCGAGAGCAGCACGCGACCCTGCTGGCCCTCGCCATCGAGGAGACCGTCCAGGCCCTGGAAGCGGGCTGGCGAGAGCTCGCCAGAGAGCTGGCCCGAGACGTGAAGCTGCACCAGCAAACGATCGACCTGATCGACCGTCTGGTGTACGCGCTCACGCGCTGACCCCCAGAACGCAAGAAGCCCCCGCCTCGCATGAGGTCGGGGGCTTCTTGTTGTCCGCGGATGAAGGCGACGGCTTCCATCTGGCCCGATGAAGTCGGGCGACTCACCCGACCTCGACGATGTTCGGGAACATCGAGAAGATCGGCACCCGCCAGCCCATGGTCGTGAAGGTGTAGGTCTGGCCGACCTTCAGTGAGCCGTACTTGTCCGCGGTGTTGAACGACAAGCCGAGGAGGCTGTCGTTCAGCGACAGCACGCCGCACTCCTCGGTCCAGATGCGGGCGTCGGTGCTCGAACTGCCGTTGATCGCCCTGGTGGTGCGGTCCTTCTCGGTAACGGTGCAGCTTCGCTGCTCCTTGCTACCGATGTACGCCACCGTGAAGCCGGCGGCGACGAGCAGAGCCAGGGCGGAGAGTGCGAAAACGAGGCGCTTGGTCATGATGCTCCTTTCCCTGGAATGAAGGCGACGACATCTGCGCCACCGATTTCGTAGAGCCGGCCGTTAGCCAGCTCCCACGTGATACGCCCGGCCTCGGGCGTGGAGTTGTGCACCTTGCGCACGACGGCGAGCGCAACGCCCGGACAGGCCCCGGGCTTCGGAAGCTCGACCTCCATGCCGGCCTTGACTGCGGCGGCTGGAATGCGGCTCATCGCTGCGCCCTCTCCGCCACTCGCGCTGCCGCGAGCAGCGCGGTGCCCATCTTGCGGGCCAGGTCGGGGCTGAGGCTGAACGTGCCATCCATGCGGTGGTGCGCGTCCAGCACCACGCGCTCCGACTCGCTCGACACCGAGACCCTTCGCATGCCCTGGTCCCCGGCGACGAGCCAGACATCATCGCCATCGCGCCGGTCGGTCACCACGCTGTCGAGATTCATGCTGGCACCTCCAGCGCTTCGCGCAGCTCGCGAGCCAGCGCTCGCATGACGATCGACGGACTGCCATCTGAGAGGTTCGTCGCACTCTCCCAGCTCTCGGCGAGCTGCTCGACGCGCGCGACCTGCACGTGCTTGGCGGCGAGTCCCTCGCGCAGAGCCCTGATCTCGGGGCTCGGCGCGAGGACGGCGAGTCGCCCCTCGCTACAGCCGAGCTCATGCATCGGCGTGTCTCTGTAGAAGCCGCAGCTTGGACACTCCTGAAGTAAATTCATGCCGGCACCCCCACCGGCTTGACCTCCACGACCACGAAGCGGAAGGCGCTCGTTGGGCTGAAGTAGACCTCTGAGTCGTTGCCGGTCTGGCGTGCCAGCTCGACGGCAAGCGCCCGAGCGGACGGCAGATCGCCGTCCACGAACATCCGCACCGCCCCGTCGGGGCGGACGTAGGTCGTCAGGTACGGAAACTGCGGCCAGTGGTCCATCACGCCACCCGGACAAGGTCGTCGAGGTCGAACTGCTCGGTCCCGCCGTCGGCGAACTCTACCTCGGCGTAGACGCCGTCGGCGTCGGTGCCAATGGCGTGCACGAAGCCCTTCGAGTCGGACTCGCTCTCGTCACGGCCGTCCACAAGCACGACGTCACCGACCGCGATGCGCCCGCCAGCGGGGTGCGTCATGGCGAGCGTGCCCTTCAGGCGCGAGACCTCGAACTCCAGGTTCGAAATCCGCTCACGAGCCGCGACGACAGTGCCGCGCGGGATGAGGATGAGGTCGCGGTCGCCCGGGCTCAGGGCGCGGGCGAGCTGGTCGGTGATGGTGGTGTCGGGGTTCATGGTGGGTGAGTCCTTTCGGTTGGGGTGATTGTTGCGACGCGGGCGGAGCGTTCTACTTCCCGGCACCCTCGGCATTGACCCATCTCTCAGCTCGCTGCACGGCGAGACGGAACTGGCGCAGGTGGTAGGCGTCGAAGACCATGGACAGCGCCTCGTCACCCACATCAAGCATGAGTTGAACGACGCGCTGAGAGTCGCCTTCGGCGAACTCAATTCGGTCGCCATCGAGGTGCGCCCGGTCGGCGTAGTTCAGGCCAAAGACAGCCTCACTAAGCCCATGCCGCCCCATCAGGCGCTCGCCACGTGGACGATCGAGTAGCCGACCTCGGCGAGGTCGCGGATGTTGCGGTGCTGGCCG
>JBOFLH010000342.1:0-1627 GCA_051657765.1 Nocardioides sp.
GCAAGACCTCACGGCGAAAGTGCACCGGCGTCAGGTAGTGCGGGGCGTCGGGGTTCTTGCCGAAGTAGTTGGCCAGGAGATCGGGGTTGCACGAGAACTTGACCGGCTTGCCGTGCACGTCTTCTTTGATGATGAATTCGGGGTAGTTGTCATCCTCATCGTCATACGGCCACATGCCGCACGAGGTCACTGGGCCGTGCCACACAATCTTCGTTCCTTGGAGCAGGCTGCCGTGCTTGCCCGCGGCCGACCGCCTGTTTTCGAAGAAGCTAAGCTGAGCGCCAAGGTGGTCCGAGCGGAACTCCTGGGGATTGTTGTTCTGCGGGGGCAGGTCCGAGAAGACCCGCGAGTCGATGAACAGCAGCAGGTCCATGCCGCGGGCGGCCATGTACTGCTTGAGCAGGGACGTGCGGATCTCAATCAAGTCACCCTGGAATCGAATGGCCAGAGTCTGGCTTCCGTCGTCGTGCATCTTGACGAGCGTGTTCGAGGGAACGTCATATCGCAGGTTGTGGAAAAGTCGGAACTGCTGGTCGATTTCGAACTCGGTTGCCGCGGCGCCGTGGTACTCGCGAACCAAGACCAGGGGCTCGATGTCCTTATCCATCGAGCCCCGCGGCAGGTACGACGCCACCATCTCGCCGTCGTTCCACGACTGGACGAATCCGGGAGCACCAGAAGTCGTGGTCAGGAGCCAGCCGTTGCTTTCAAGCGCTTCGTTCCGACGGCCCGGGCTAGCCATTGCGCAGTACATGAGAATGTTGCGACCGGGCGCGTCCTCGGAGTCGTAGACAGTGGTCCAGGGTCCGTCCCCCTGAGCCTCGAAACTGATGCGAATCGCTTCCTGGCTCAGGTCTTCGGACACTCTTCCTCCTCTACGTGGCGACCAAAGTCTGGTCCACCGACGGTTCAGGGACCAAACCGGCTTGCGTCGGCTCTAGCCACGGCGACCCTGGTTTAGGAAGGCGCCCCTCCCGTTGCTGACGTCAACCAAGCTCGGCGTCGCCGACGATTGGATGCATGCGCGTCACTGTGGGCGGAACGACGCTGTTTCGACCGTTCGGCTGTAGGCCTCGTCGTGGCTCTGTGGGACGCCGGAGGACTCTGCGTTGTGTTTGGCGACTGCTATCTGGATCAATGAGCCTGCAATAGTTCACTAGAGGTCGCTTCAGCCTGGCAGGTCAGGGCATGTCTGCTCGGTGGGCAGGGTCCGTTCGAACCTTCTGATTTTCAGCCAGCCCTACACCACACGCCCACACCCCGCCTGAACTGCATAAACAAGAGTTCGGCCACATCTGGCTCACAACTCTGGCGCGCATTTAGGCGAGTCCCACCGCGCCCACCCACAGGCAGCCGACCTTCCCCGCCCCCTCGGCCGCAACAGACCAGTGCCGAAACGAACACTGTCGAGGTTAGGCGGGTGACTCGGCCCTGGTCCCGGACGACAACTCGCGGGCAGCGGCGCGTGGGTTGGCTAGGGGACCTGGAAGGGGCCGTTCCAGGTGAAGTTGGGGCCGGAGTCGCGCCAGAAGAACTGGAGTGATTCTCCGACGCGGGCGATGAGTTCGAGGTTGCCTGGGTTGTCGTAGTTGCTCTGGATCATGGTGAGCGCGTCGACGTGTCCGAG
>JBOFLH010000343.1:0-5271 GCA_051657765.1 Nocardioides sp.
CCGCCAATCACCTCGTTCAGGACTTTGACCAGCTCCCGCGCCGACGCCGGCGCGCCGAATCCGTCGGCATCCGCCGGCCGGCCGGCGATAGCTCGAATCACCGCTTCCCGGGCACCGAATCCGAAGAGGTCCTCTGGGATCGGTCGGTTCAGCGATGATGCCCTGTCGCCCGGATCGCTCGGCGCGGTCACCAGATCCGGTCGCCCGCGAATCACCGCGAAGGGTCGCCGACCGGTTTTGGTCTGCGCGAGTTCCGCGGCCGAGCACAACTCGTCGCCGACACACGGCTCAGTTGCCTGCAACAGCCGGCCGACGTGATCGCGACGACCCAGGTACTCCTCGATTAGACGGACCCCCGACGCTCCGATGGCGATCTCCGTCTGCCCGAGCCGCCAGGCCCGGCCGGCCGTGTCGGAGATCAACACGCCGAGGTTGATGCCGGTCCGCTGCCATACGGCGGCGCGGATTGTCGCCGCGCTGGCGTCGGGGTCGAGGGGTAGTAGGGCGTGGTAGTCCATCGCGACATTGGACTCGTCGATGCCGGCTCGAGCGTGGGTGATGCCCAGTCGGCTGCGTACGATCGCCAGCGATCCTTGACGAGCGAGTGTTCGAACCGTCTCCTCGGCCAGCGAGGCGGCCGGGTCGCCGCCGCGCACCCGGCCCTCGGCCTTGCTGACCACCTTGCTGGTCACCACGACGATGTCCCCGTCGGCCAGGTCCTCGTCAGCCAGGTCCCCGTCGGCCAGGTCCCCGTCGGCCAGGTCCCCATCGGCAGGATCCGCATGGGCGACTGCGGTGTGGCGAAGCAACAGACCGGCAAGATCCGCACCGGCGGTCACCTCACCGATTCCGTCGATCGCGGTGACTCGCAGATGTCTACTCGGAGTCCTCGCGGCGCCGGGGGGCTGCCCCGTGGCGGTGGGGCGATCCGCCGCGGGCATTCAGGGCACCGGCCTTGGGGTCACCAGTTCCACGGCGGCCCGGGCGATAGCCGCCGTCGTCGCGTCGTCGCTCATCAGCAACCCAACCGCCCGCGCGGCGATCCCGCTCCGAGTCAACTCGGGCACCGCGGCGGAGTCCGAGGTGTCGACGAGCCAGCCGTCGAGCAGCCCCCCGTCTTGCCGAGCGCCGTAGTGCCGGCCGACGCCGGCAGCGCTAACCTCCACTCCGATGGAGGTCAGCAGTTGTCGAGCCATGCCATGCACATGGTCTCCGGCGATGATCGGCGAGACTCCGACCACCGGAGCGGTGGCGGTGCGTATCGCCTCGCGCACCCCGGGCACGCCCAGGATCGGCCCGATCGACACCACCGGATTCGACGGCGGCACGATGATCAGGTCCGCCGTCTCGATGGCACTGATGACCCCGGGCGCGGGCGTTGCGGTTTCGATACCGACCGGCCGCACGTCCAGCGCCGGTACGGTGGCGCGTAGTCGCACCCAATACTCCTGGAAGTGCACCACGCGCCGGCCGCTGGGCGAGGTGGGGTCGGCGATGGCGAGGTGGGTCTCGACCTGATCATCGGTCATCGGCAGGAGTCGCACGTCGGTCGCCCAGCGGCGGCTCAACGCGGCCGTCACGTCGGTCAGTCCGTGGCCGGCTCCAAGCAGCTGTGTACGGATCAGATGGGTGGCCAGGTCCCGATCACCCAAGCCGAACCAGGTGTCGCGGACGTCGACGTCATGAGCGGCGTATTCGGCTAGCTCGGCAACGAGGTGCCAGGTCTCCGCGCGCCGTCCCCAACCACGCTCGGGATCGATACCGTCGCCGAGGGTGTACATAACGGTGTCCAGGTCGGGACAGATCTTGAGACCGTGGAGCCACAGATCGTCGGCGGTGTTGACGATCGCGGTGATCTGGGCGTCCGGGTCGATCGACGCGATCAACTGGTCGCGGACGGCAGATCGCAGACCGCGAAGAAAACGGGCGCCACCTACTCCTCCGGACAAGACGACGAGCGAACGCCTAGGGTGTGGGTGCCGGATACCGGTGCGCTGGGGCTGCTGAATATCGGTGAGCTGGGCGCCCTGACGCTCAGGTTGTGGCTGGAGCAATGGCGTGGACCCTCCCGATTGGCTCATCGCTGTCAGCCTCTCCCATTGGCCTGATTTATCGACTACCTGGCCGACAAATCGGCCGGACCGAGCCAAGCCGACCCACTCGGGCGACCGTCAGGTGGCACCGCTCGGCCTGGGTGCGAGGTTATATCAGATCCGGTCTTGACTTTAAGTGTGCGACAGGCATGTAATTCCACTAGTGTTCTTTTGAGGGAGGGTCCCTTAGAAGAGTTCCGGGTCGAAAGGGCGAGTGCCGTGAGAGAACTGTTTCTCCTCGAAGCAGACGCCGAGGAGTTGGGTTGGCAGGATCGTGCGTTGTGCGCACAGACCGACCCTGAGGCGTTCTTCCCCGAGAAGGGCGGCTCCACGCGGGAGGCGAAGAAGGTGTGTCTGACGTGCGAGGTCCGCACCGACTGTCTCGAGTCCGCGTTGCTGAACGACGAACGGTTCGGCATCTGGGGCGGGCTGTCCGAGCGGGAGCGCCGCAAGCTGAAAAAGCGCGCCGTCTAACGCACTGATCGGGTCGGCGGTTAGGGTTGACCGCCGTGAAGCCCGCTCCCGTCGTTGTCGCCCTCGTGGTCAGTCATAACGGCGCTCGGTGGTTGCCGCAGGTCATCGACGGGTTGGCGGCCCAGCGAGTCCGGCCCCGTCGAGTCGTCGCGGTCGACACCGGCAGCAAGGACAACAGCCGAGACCTGTTGACCGATGCGTTGGGGGCGAACGCGGTGATCGCTACCAGCAGCTCGACCACCTTTCCGGCGGCGGTTGCCATGGGGGTGGACGCAGCCGCCGAGGCCGACTGGATCTGGATTCTGCACGACGACTCCACTCCCCATCCCGGTGCCTTGGCGGCGTTGTTGGGGCACCTGGACGGTGACCGGGAGGTCGACATCGTCGGCCCGAAACTCCGCGAGTGGCCATCGTTACGGCGCTTGCAGGAGGTCGGTGTCACGATGTCCGGCACCGGTCGCCGCGAGACCGGTCTAGAGCGGGGCGAATACGACCAGGGCCAACACGACCGAGTGCGCGAGGTGCTGGCCGTGCACTCCGCAGGCATGCTGATCAGACGGTCGGTGTTCGTCGAGCTGGGCGGCTTCGAGAGATCATTGCCGATCTTCGGCAATGATCTTGATCTCGGCTGGCGAGCCGCGCGGGCTGGTTTCCGCACGGTGGTCGTGCCGGCCGCCATCGTGTTTCACGCCGAGGCGGCCCACCGCGGGGTCCGGCGGACTCCGCTGACTGGACGCCATACCCACTATGCCGAGCGTCGGGCAGCATTGTTCACCTTGCTGGCGAACGTTCCGGCGCGCGCGCTGCCCTTCCAGGCGCTGCGGATCCTGATGGGAAGCCTGCTGCGAGTCCTGGGATTCCTTATGGTGCGTTCGGTGGGGCCAGCCTTCGACGAGTTGGCGGCCGTCGTCTCTCTCTACGCCCACCCGTGGCAACTTCGACGAGCGCGCAAGCAACGCCGGCCGCTGACCGGAGGAGACCCCGAGCGGGTACGTCGACTACTCGCACCTTGGTGGGTGCCTTATCGCCACGGCCTCGACTTCCTCTCCGACCTGGCCGCGGCGGCTACCCTGCAAGCGCAAGACGTCGCGGAGCGGCGGCGGATGGCCCGGCTTGCCGCAGATGAGCTGACCGCTCGCGGGTCACGTGGCCACCGCATCCCGGTGGCGGGTCAGCCGACTGATCGCCGGCGCCGGCCACGCGGCGCCGAGAGTACCGATGGCACCTTGCACGACGATGAGCTCCCGGAACTGTCGCCCGGCCTGCTGACCCGTTTCCTGACCTCACCGGTTGCCTTGGCGGTCGTGGGCTTTCTGCTGATGGCGATGTGGGGGGTCCGCGCCGGTCTGACCGGCCGGTTCGCCGAGGGCTCGGGTGCGCTCAGCCCGGCGCCGAACAGGGCGGCCGACTGGTGGCAGTTGTATGTCGAGGCGTGGCATCCGATTGCCCAAGGCACCGCGATCCCGGCGCCGCCCTATGTGTTGCCGTTCGCCTTGTCGACCACCTTGTTGCCGGTCGGCCCCACCGGCGTGGTGGCGGGACTGATGGTGCTGTCGACTCCGCTGGCTTTCTGGGGTGCATGGCGCCTGCTGCGGGTGGTCGGTCACCTACTCGACGAGCGAGGCATGCCGGCCTGGCTCTTGGCTATCGCGTCGGCGGCCTATTCGCTGCTGGGGGTGACCTCGGGCGCGTGGGGGGCCGGTCGATTCGGCGTCGTCGCAAGCGTCACTATGTTGCCGTGGTTAGCGCATGCCGCGCTGGGCTTCGCCGATCCCAGCGCCCAGCGTCGGTGGCGGGCCGGGTGGCGAACCGGATTCCTGCTGACCATCCTTGTGTGTTTCACACCGGTGCTCTGGTTGCTGGCCTTCGGGGTCGGCGCCGTGATTGTCGGGTTGGCGCTGGCCCTCGCGCCACGGTCGGTGCGGGCATGGTCGGCCTGGGGGCCGCCGGCGGTTGCCCTGGCCGTGCCCTGGGCGCTCCTGGTGCCCTGGTGGATCCCGTTGTTGGCGCAGGGCGCGGCGGCGGGCCTGCTTCTCGAGGCCGGTCAGCTGCCCTTCGATACGGTCGCCGGCAGTCACCTGGCAGTGGGCCGGATCGCCGATGGCGGCGCGCCGCTGTGGGTCGGCGCGATCATTCCCGCATTGGCCGTGCTGGCGTTGGTGCTTCCCGCGACCCGGTTGCCGGTGTTGATCTGTTGGATTGTCGCGGCCACCGCGGTTGTCCTCGCCATCGTCATTAATCTCCTCACACTGTCGTTGCCGACCGGGCCGGTCCGATCCCCGGTGGGCGTGTTCAGTGCCTTCGTGGCCGCGGTAGCGATAGTCGCGGTCGCGATGGCGGTCCAGGGCCTGACCCGCCACCCGCGTTCGGCCGTTCTGCGGGGTGCCGGCATGGCCATGGCGGCGCTCACCGCCATGGCGCCGCTCGCCGGACTGCTCTGGGCGCTGACCTCGGCCTCGGACTCCGTCCAAGGCCCGCAAGCCGCGGAGATTCCCGCGTACATGACTCAGAACGCCACCAGGTCACCCGGGCGCGGAGTGCTCGTGGTCCGCGGGAGCGTGGCGAGTGGCTTGAGTTACCTGGTCCGCCGTGAAGACGGCGATACGCTCGGTGAGGACGAGATCGCGGCGCTGGCCCCGGTCGACAAGGAGCTGACGGCGGTGGTACGCAAGCTGGCCTCGGTGCCAACGCCAGAGGTCGTGGG